>DMOB01000075.1:0-3793 GCA_003452475.1 Acidimicrobiaceae bacterium
CAGTAACCCCTCAGGTATCTCGCCGACTTGGCGGTGATGTTCGACAATTTCTGAAGCGACTTGCCTTCTTAAAATTTCAGCTTCTCTGACATTGACACCGTCATCTTTATTCGCATCACTTGGAGGTTCCTGATTCCAAAATCTTTCGTGACCATGCGCACCTGTTCCACAATCGCGAAATTTTTGATTACTCGCAGACCCGTACTCGTAATACTCCTCAGCAAATTTACCATCAGGACATTTCAAATCATCTGGAGTTACTGCATCAGGAGGGAGCGTCAACATGTCTCTCAGATCATCATTAATTTCTGCATCAGCGGCAGCGACCCAATGTGAAACATCATCCTCAGACACTCCTATGTGAGTCGCACGCTGAGCATGGTCACGCAAAAGATGCCCGGTTAAGTGAACTAATTGGAAGCCCACTCGGTCCGTGGGAACCTCGGCTAAAGAATTTGAGTCGACATAAACTCGCCAATTCGTATCGACGGACATTTCGAGCCCGGGCTCTCCTGGCAAAATATGAAGAGCGAATAACGCCGAGGCTAAATACGGATAATTATGAGCTGCCCAAAGTCTCGCTGCAGAAATCAGCCGAGTTCGATCAGTTGTCATGACAACATGCCAGCATCACGCATAACCGGAACAAAAGCAGCTGCTTCAGCCGGAGCACTCAACCCCTCTGGGCGAATTTGAGCGAGGACACGGGCGGACATCGCACCAATGTCTGGGGCGTCTTCAGTAGCGAGCGCTATGACCTTCCATGCCGCCACCCAACGATCAGCAGTTAAGTTCGCAACCACTGCAGCAACCACTCCTGAAAGCGCCGCATACAAACGATCTCCACGTTTTGGAAACAGCACAGCAGCCGGATTAGCTAGAGCCGCCTCAGGATCAGGTAAATCTAATGATTCTAACCAGGCCAAAAATTCGAGCCCAGCCCCATTTCCGACTGCTCCGAGTACAAGACTTCGAATCACCGAAACATCAGCCTGAATCGCTTGTGCCGCAGCCAACAGCCGAATGGTCATTTCCCATGTTCGTGGACTTGGCCAGGCTCGCCCCGCACTTGAGCGGTCAGACGGAGGCGCAGATACTAACGATGGGCGAGTACCTAGAAATCCACTTACCAAGCCTGCCGCTAATGGGACTTGCTTATCCCAGCTAACTGGTAACACAGGAAGAACTGGTTTAGGAAAACCAGCAACCAATCCAGCTGCCACAGCCTGAGCGTTAACACCCCAATCTAAGTGGCAAAATCGGTTAGCTAACGGCGCTGAGAGGTCCCACCCATCAGCTGCCTGATCAGGAGGATTCGCCGCTGCAACGATTGCTATGTCCGATGGCAGCGCTAAATCCCCAACTACTCTTTCTAAAACCACACGCAGCAAAGCTGCTTGTACTGCAGGCGGTGCAGTAGATATTTCGTCAAGAAATAAGACACCGCTGCCCTGGTCAGCTAAATTCTTCGCCCACTGCGGTGGAGCAAAACGAACGCCCCCATCTACAATTATTGGCAGGCCAGAAAAATCACTCGGTTCACGGATACTTGCTATTACCACTTCACATGAAAGACTCGCAGATTCCGCTAAAGCCATCACTGCAGAACTCTTACCAGTTCCAGGGGAGCCCCACAAGACTGCCGGAACTCCTGCCGCAATAGCAAGTGACAATGCTTCAAGAGAAACGTTTGTTGGCGGTGTCATGGAGCCATTCTGCTTCATTGAAACATAAATCCACCTATCATTTCGTTCTATTGTTTCTCCGACTGGCCGATAACGTGCAGATAGAGGCACTAAAGCTACGCACACCAACTGATTAGACAGGAACACGATGGAAGATCATCTGACAGCCCACGAACACGCTATCCAAATGATCGATGCTCCAACTGGGCCGCTAACAGGAATCCGAATACTTGACTGCACCCAGGCTATCGCTGGTCCCTGGTCAACTATGATGCTCGCGGATCTTGGAGCTGATGTAATAAAAATTGAGGCACCTCGCGGAGATCTGCAAAGGCCAATGGCACCGTACACACGCGAGGACGAAGAACGTGCATACGGCGGTTCTTTCTCCGTATATAACCGCAATAAACGTGGAATAGTCCTTGATTTCACTTTGCCCTCTGACAAAGAAATTTTTCTTGAGTTAGTTGACTCTGCTGATGCAGTCGTAGAAAACATGCGTGCCGGAGTCATGGATGGTTTGGGCCTAGGTTGGGAAGTACTTCATACGAGAAATCCTCGTCTTGTGTATGGAGCCATACGCGGTTTTGGCGATCCGCGCACCGGACAAAGCCCATATTCAGACTGGCCTGCTTATGACGTCATCGCTCAGTCCATGGGAGGCCTGGTGGCCCAAAATGGTAATGGCCCGGACAACCGCATACAAGTAGGACCATTTGTAGGCGATATCTATCCAGGAACAATCGGCGCAATGGGAGTTTTAGCAGCATTATTTCACGCAGAACGGACAGGTCAGGGGCAATTTGTTGACGTCGCAATGGTCGATTCAATTATGGCTCTCGCAGAAATGGGCGTAATGCGATACTCCTATTTAGGTCGACCTGATACGCCTCCAAGTGGTAACAGTAGCGACTTCGCAGTCCCATTTGATGTATTCGAAACCCAAGATGGATCAATAGCCATCGCAGCGCCTACAGATAAACACTGGAGGGAATTAGCAGTCGCCATGGGACATCCGGAATGGCAACGTGCCGAGGACAAAGCAACTATTCGTGCAAGAGTACTTAATCGAGAACCCATTGATGCCGCATTAACCGAGTGGACAAAAAGTCTCAGCACCAAAGAGATTATGGAACGTATAGGCGGCAAAGTTCCTTGTGGCCCCGTGAATCTACCTGGGGACCTATTTGGTGATGAGCACGTTAAGTCTAGGGGAATGCTCGTAGCAGTCGATCAACCCAGCGGTCGACCAATAGTTCAAGTAGCATCTCCAATAAAAATGACAGAAACGCCTACAGGAGTTCATCGGCGAGCGCCGAAACTTGGTGAACACACCGATGAAGTGATAGCAGAACTCGGGTCACTTCAAAACCGTTTCAAGACCCCTTAACGAGCGCTACTGGCAACAAGAATAAGCTGCGTTAACTAACGATTGACCTCGGCTATCCAAAAAGATACTTTTCCCTAATCGGTTCATGGCGTATCCCATCGCTAGTCCAATATCTGGGTCTGCGAAGCCTATTGAGCCACCCATTCCAACGTGCCCGAAGGCACGGTCGCCAATAAGCACAGAATCATGGTCACCGAGTTGGTTCCCAGTGTTGTCCATTCGTTTCATAAAGCCTTCCGAAAAGGATGTCGGGAGCAACAACATCGCATCAGACTCAGTCGCTACAGACACTCGCGACATTCGAGCGGCTTGGACAGAACCTACAAACTCTCCAAGAGCCGGAGCATTATAGACACGCGCTAGACCCCTCGCGTTTCCGATCCCGCCGCCACCACCTAATTCCGCTTCCCAGCTAGCGGGATCATTAGATTCAGCTCCACCTCGGTGATACCATGCCTTAGCTTGCATAGATTCTTTATCAGCTAAAAACGCTTCCGTGTAGGAACTAAATTTTTCTCCACGAACTGGCTTGTATCGAATGAGGTTTGAGACACGGTGATGTTCACTTTTTGGTAAACCAATCCAAAAATCCGCATTCGCCGGCTCAGCCACTTCACTTCGAAAAAATGAACCGAGTGACTGACCAGAGCTTCTTCGCACTAACTCTCCAGCTGTCCACCCAAAAGTTGCCATGTGGTAACCATTACGACTACCGGGC
>DMOB01000064.1:0-3380 GCA_003452475.1 Acidimicrobiaceae bacterium
CGAAGGTGGCGGGCTATCACAAGACGCCATCGAAAAAGCCGTATCGGGTGGTGACGCGGGAGAAGAAGTAGATGATGATGCTCCTATCTTCGATCGATCCACCCTTGATGGCATCTGGGAAGAAGCCGACTACAACCGACAAGTCATGATCAATGAGATCACCGAGAAAATGAACGATGGCGAATGGGGCGTGGGCAGTGACAATATTCTGCGCGGTCCAGCTGGATATGAGGCTGATCTCAATAGCTGCCCAGCAGACTGGTCAGATACTACTGGTCTTCTTGATGATGAGCTTCGAGTTGGGCAGACGACCGTGCAGTCAGGAAACCTTGCTGCTTACGGCAACATTTCAGTAGGTTGGGAGAACTATTGGAACTGGATTAACAATGAACTCGGTGGCATCGGCGGCAGAGACCTCAAAATGATTATCAAGGATGATGGTTACGTTGCGGCACAAACCATTGAGTTCGTAGACGAACTAATTGAGTCAGCGAACATTTTCGCCCTACACGGTCTTGGTTCACCGAATGGTCTAGCGGTGTATGACAAGATCAACTCAGAATGCGTACCTCACTTGTTTTACGCTTCAGGTCACCCAGCATGGGGCGATCCAGTTAACCATCCATGGACTACCAGTCATCAAATGTCCTATCTGACTGAGGCTGTTTTATGGGGTACTTGGATTAAAAGCAACCTTGCCGATGAGCTACCAGTCAAGGTTGCAGGTTTGGTGATGGATAACGATTTCGGCTTAGCATACGAAAAGGGCTTCGAATATTACGCCGAGAATAACCCTGATGTCATAAGTGAATACCTTCCTGTCCGCCACGATCCGGCTGCGCCGACATTGACTAACGAGGTAACAACTATTGCTGCGTTTGACCCTGACGTATTCATTTCAATGACCGCAGGCAACCCATGCCTGTTGGCAATTCAAGAAGTGGAGGCTTCAGGTCTTCTTGAGCGTCTTTCTGCTGCCTTCACTCCCTCTGTCTGCAAGGCCATCGCTGCATATATGGCTCCGGCTGGAATGGCAGCGGATAGCTGGTGGGTTGTCGGCGGAGGTGTGAAAGACTCAACGGATCCTCAGTACACAGATGAGCCGTTTATAGCGTTCCTTAACGACACTTTGACAGCTGGCGGACTCGATCCATCTATTTCACTTCTGGCAACCGGTTATTTTTTCGCTTATCCATGGACTGAAACGCTTCGTGTAGCGAACGAATTGCCAGGGGGAATGAGCCGAACCAACGTCATGCTAGCTGCTCGCAGCATCGATATTTACCATCCTCTAATGATGGATGGTGTGGCCTACGAGCTAGACGGAGCAAAAGACGCTTTTGCGATCGAGGGCTCCGATTTCAGTAAATTTGATGCGACTGGTCAAACCTGGAACATCGTCGGCGATATTGTGGATGGTAACGGCGGATCCCCCAATTGTGCTTGGGACAAAGAAAATGGCGGTTGCTGATTCACCACCTATCGCGTAAGTGACCAGCATTTGTTGGTAGCTAAAAAATCATGTAGATGAATGACAAGGTCGCTCCCCAGGGGCGGCCTTGTCACATTGTTCCGAGGCTCAGCACACCGACACGCAACACAGTATTAACAGCAAGAAACAAGGTTTTGAGGCCCATTAGCTAACGACCTCCATCACTTCGATACGCAAATTTTCTTAAAGTTTTTGCACCTGAGCACCTGATTCACCACGAGCCTTGGCGGGATCATTTCTCGCCGAGGAATAAGATTGCAGCAGTGGAGAGTCTCCATACATATCTATAAGATCTAAGCCATAAAATATTTTTGGATAGCTTCACGCGCTGGCACATCAGTCATTACTGGCTTGGCTCGCATGTCGCAGACAGCAGCCCAAGCAAGTTGAAACGCAGTAAGTTTCGTGGCGTCATTTGTTTCTACGATCATTGTTCCGGTTCCTTCACCCAGGCAGTGCCAACGCCCAATAAGTTCAACACCGTGGTCGTCCAACAATGATTCGAGTTGTTCTTGGGTGAACGTCCCGAAAGCAGTGAGCGCATCGCTCCTACTGGCTTGAAATACTGAATAGTCAATTTGAAAAAGCATTGGGCTATCTCCTTAATTGAGAAACCAAAGCCATAGGCGACTTCGTTAGAAAATAACTTAGCCCAATACCTAATCAGATATTTTCTTCTTAATGCCCGCTTTAGATATCTCTTGGTTCTAGGTGCGTGAAAGTTGGTGCACCAGCCATGAATGGGCCAATGAGATCAAGCATGCCCGTTTCCATTCTCCATCCTAAATAAGCCTCTTGGTTGGCTCGCGCATCAAACTCTTCCAAAAGGATTATGTCATCGGGGTTATCGGCATCTACATAGACGTCCACTAGCTGAACGCCTTCAAACGCTCTGGTATCCACAAGGGCTTCTTTCAACACGCTCAGAAACTCTTCGCCTTTACCTTCTTTGCAAGGAAATTTCACTACCACATGATGAGACACTGCTATCCACCTATCTGTGAAGGCAAGCCAAACGACTTACCTTCACGAAACTACCTTCAATATTCTGGCTTGCCTAGCCCTTGAGCTACGCGCATAGGCCCAAGACCGCCCGTCATCATCTGATCAGCGTTGTCGGTACTACAGATACATCAACACTTTTCACCTGGTGCTGTAATCAACAATAAGTTGGGCGTATCGACCTTGGAGCTGTTCAGGAGATCGCGCTGGAACCATTACCTGAGTAACACCAACTTCGATAAGTTGCTCTAAATGTTCGCGATCCCCCGTTGAGGTAGTCCACAGCTCGATAGCTGAAGGGTCTCGACCTGCATCGTCGGCGTACTGCTTTACCGCTGAGTAAAGCGCCTCGAGTGTTTCGACTGGTCGTTCCGCCGGGAAGAACACGTCTCCTAACTCTCCGGCTCTTCGCGCAGCCCGATCTGAATGCCCCCCGACCAGTATTGGTATCGCACTTTGACTTGGCTTGGGTTGGCAATACACGGGAGCAAAATCAACGAATTCCCCATGAAATTCAGCTTCTGTATCTGACCAAAGAACACGAAGAGCACGAAGATACTCATCTGTTCGGGCTCCACGGGCTTCAAACGGAACACCTAACGCATCAAATTCTTCTCGTAACCATCCTGACCCAATACCTAGGTCTAATCGCCCATTACTAAGTCGATCGAGGCTTGCAATCTCTTTAGCCGCAACGACAGGGTTGCGTTGAGGAAGAATAAGAATTCCTGTTGCTAGACGAATCTTGGTCGTCACAGCGGCCGCGAAGGCAAGCCAGATCAAAGGATCAGCAATGTCGAGTTGGCTCGAACCTTTAAACAGGCGACCTCCCTCGTCATATGGGTAAGTGGATGCGTATTCAACCGGCACAACTGCATGTTCTGCG
>DMOB01000079.1:0-163 GCA_003452475.1 Acidimicrobiaceae bacterium
GCGTGGATAAAGCAGAGCATGCTCGATACTGCATTAGAGACTTTCCCACTATATCCTGACTCACCAGCTTATTAATGATCCCTCTCCCGATTCATATCTGCACCGCTATAGGTACAAAAAGAACTATGAGCGTTCAATTAAAAAGCCGGCTTAAGCCGGCTTT
>DMOB01000079.1:170-2981 GCA_003452475.1 Acidimicrobiaceae bacterium
GATGGTTTTCATCAACCGGTAAGCGGTTTTCAATTTTCTAATTGGGACGTCCAAGTTCGCCTCCTGATTGATCTAAATGCTTATTTTTAGTCTTTTGCATGCTGAGGGAGTATTCGAAAAAAATCCACCAGATCGGCGAACCTTCAAACAGGAGTCTGCATGCGCGGATAACGCAGAGCGTGTTCGATACTGCTCAAAAGACTTTCCCACTAAACCCAGCCTCACAAGCTTATTAATGTTGCCTTTCTCCCAAGTCATATCTGCACTGCTACGGGTACAAAAGGAACTATAAGCGTTCAATGAAAAAGCCGGCTTAAGCCGGCTTTATGTTGGGTATGAAGCTGACAACTAGAAGTTCAAGCCTAATCTCACGCCGATTTCTCGCGGCGGGCCGTAACCAGCCCATGTCCAGAGATTTGACACCGGCTGAGCGGAATTTCTCCACGTCTCGTCCGTTAAGTTTTTACCATAAGCCGTAATTTCAAAACGTTCATTGGAATCAACGTACTTCACATACCCATCAACCAGCGTTCGTTCTTCGCTTCTGGTATTTCCTTTTTCACGAATAATAGGATTTCCGGCTGAGTCGGCACCCTGGTAATTGGCAGGAAAAGACGCAGTTGCAAAATCATCTTGATAATGCGCACTCAAGTTAAACGTCAAATTAGCTCCGCTACGCAGAGGTAGATCGTAAGTGACGCCAATTCCCATCGTCAGTTCTGGCGAGAAAGGAACATCCATAGACGTTAAATCGACAGGTTGTGCCGGGCCTGACAGTCCTAGCGTGGCCATATCCTGGGAGGGCGCATAAGAATCATACTTGTGGTCCATAGTGCCTAGATTGGCATCAATGCGCAGGTTATCCGAAGCCAGGTAAATCAACTCAATTTCGACACCGCTATTACTACTTTCTCCCTCATTAACCGACACAGTCTCTTGGAAATCATTGCCTGATGCGTCCTTGACTACCAAAACAGCGTCTCGCTGCAGAGAGTCATAAGTCACGTCAAAATACGCCATGTTCAGCCGCATTTTTCCATCCATAAGATCTGCTTTTAGACCAATCTCGAAGCTGTCGTTCTCTTCACTGTTAAAGGGTTGGCAACCCCCATAAATGCCGCACGTTTCTGCAAAACCGCCAGCAACAAACCCAGTCGCAAAACTTGCATAAACCATCATGTCATCTCGGAAATCATGATCCAGCACTACACGATAAGTATTAGCGGAGAATGTGGCATTGCGCCTTGCATTGAGTGCGAAGGCTGATTCAGGCAGTGGATTAGTAAATGGATCGGTAATCTGCGTAAGGTCAAATAGGAAGTTGCTGAGAGGATTGCCGCCCGCACCGCCTATATCCAATCGATGAAAGTCCTTCTCATCGCGGGTATGTCTATACCCCAAGGATAGCCTAGTGGCGCTAGTTAACTCATAAGTGCCGTCTATATATATGGCCGTACTCTCTCGCTCCTGCTCAGTGGCTTGGATTTGCAGAATGTCGTCGAAGATTCCCGCACCCACCTGTAAGGGCAAAAACCCAAATCGCCCGAAAACATTAAAATCCACGTCGTCCGTATAGTAGGCAGCCCCAACGACAAAATTGAGCGGGCCATCAAGATCTGAGGTCAGCCTCAATTCTTGCTGGAATGTCTCGCGAACTGAATTTCGAGCCGCATCATAAAGTGAGGTATATGCTTCGCCCGTGTAAGTGCTATTGAGGATCTCTTCTTGCTCTCGGTAGCCCGTAATAGACTTAATGGTGAAGTTATCCAATGAGAACGTTTGGGTGAGGTAATAGCCATCGGTATCTACATTGTGACCGTCCGGTATGCTGACTCCAGGAATATCTAGATAAGACTGACCAGTGGAAAACGGGTTACCGTTGCCAATTCCTGAGAAACCCAATGTCGGAAAAATAAATCCCTCGCCCTCAGGGGTTACGTTTGCGGCGGCCGGCGTTTCAGAATCATCTCTGAGGATCTCCAAGGTGAAATCTGCAAGGTAAAAATCATTGGGCTGCCATCTCAGCTTTATTTTTGCAGCTGCCACCTCTTTCCCGCCAATTTCAGAGCCATCTCCAGCGAATGAGTAATCAGATACTACCGAGTTAAAATCGACCGGCGGACATGCCAAGCAGGTCACTGTTCCACCCGGTGGCTTGTCGTTGGTATAAAAGCCCTGCGAATAATCGTAGATAGCCGCGACTCGCATCGCCAGCGAATCAGTCAGAGGCACATTGAGTTCAAGAGTCGTTTTGCTGACGTCCGAATCATTTGATGCAAACTGCCCATAAGACGTCTGAACCTTTCCAAAGAACTCGCCTAAAACTGGCTTTTTAGTGGTGATGTTGACCGCACCGCCAGTGGTGTTCTTGCCAAACAGCGTGCCTTGTGGGCCCCTAAAGATTTCAACTTGCTCGATATCAAACATCTCAGCCCATTGAGATTGAACATGGGTGATAACGAAATCATCAATAGCAAAACCAACCGACGGATCCTTTGTCACCAGAATCGACATAAACCCTGTTCCTCTGATACCACCGCCCACAGCGTTGAAACCATGCTGCTTGGAGAAGGTGACGTTGGGCGCTAACTGAGTAAGCGCGGTTATATCAGTGGAGAAGCTCATTTCCATCTGGTTTGCCGTGACAGTAGTCACCGCAGCACCGAGATCTTGCTGCATAACATCGCGCTTCATACCGGTAACAATGACTTCTTCAATGGCGAGGCGCGAGTCGTCTGAAGAACTCTCACTCGCATCTTGAGCGACTGAGGGCAAACATTGCGAAGCAATCGCTACTGCGACTGACAGCGC
>DMOB01000289.1:0-1971 GCA_003452475.1 Acidimicrobiaceae bacterium
AGGAGGATCGAACTAATGAAGAAATTCACGCGTACCTTGCTCGTCAATACGGACAAGATGTCAACGCCAAGCCGCCTGGAACTGGTATCTCGTCCCTAGTGTGGATAATTCCAGTTCTTGTGGCCGTGCTGGCTGTTGGAGTTTTAAGTAGTTCTTTTAAAAAGTGGCGTTCGGGTAGAGGGAAACTAGTTACCGAAGAGGATCGAGAGTTAGTCAGAAAGCTACGTGATGAGCCATGACAGCATCGGGTCGGCGTATAGATCAACTTGCTCGACTGGAAGAAGAGCGCTCTTTTCTGCTTCATTCCTTAGATGACCTTGATGTTGAAATTAGAAACGGCGATTTAGATGAGCATGAATATCTAACCATTAGAAATGACTACATAGCACGAGTCGCTGCCGTATCGAAGCGTATTGCAAAGGGAGTGGAGAGTTTAGATGCCGTAGCTGCTCCTCAAAAAAGTAAGTTGATGTATCTAGGTCTAATCATCATTTTGGGTGTTATGGCAGGAATTTTTGTTGCACAATATTCTGGGTTGCGTCAACCTGGCGAAACAATTACCGGGGAGATCGAGCAGTCACCGAGGGCCCTCCTGGCTGAGGCCGAAAATTTCTTTCTTCAGGGAGAGTTTGACCGTTCTCGTCTGGTTGTCGAAGAAATTTTGCGAGATACACCAGATTCTTCTGCAGCATTGCTTCTTTCAGCGAGGTTGCATGAAGAGGCACAGGAGATCTTGGAGGCCATACGGCAGCTAGACCAAATATTGGAAAACGATGTTAATAATCTTGATGCTCTCACACTCCGAGGGTGGATTCTAGTTCGGATCGATAGCCCGGAGCTTTTAGAAGAAGGTATTCGAAATCTTGACAGGGCAATTAGAAATAAGCCTAAAAAATTTGATGCCTATGTTTTTAGAGGGTATGTAGCTCGTTACGTTGAAAAAGATTTAGAACGTGCGGTGCTGATGTATGAGACGGCTTTGTCGTTAGACCCGCCTCCCGCAATGGCTGATCAGCTAAGACTTTTCGTCACAGAGATGAATGATGAAGTGGGCATGCGAGGCTAAATTTAAAGTATTTTGACACTAGGTAGATCTTTGGATTAGACGAAAAAACGTTACGGCCGCGGCGGAAATATTTTCTAGGTCGTGAGAAGAAAGATTGAATGAGTAGGTTAGCGGCCGTAAGAGTAGATTCTAAGGTATGGCGGTGTTTAGCACTGTGCATGTCGCCGCCGAATGCTTGGAGCATTTCCTATGTCGCAAATTGATGATCAGTTAGCTTCCGTAGTCGGAGCTGTTATAGACCCTGAGCTAAGAGTTGACTTGCTTCAAATGGGCATGTTGCGGGCTGCAAGCGCCGCCGGGGCAGCAGCGCAAGTTGTCGTGGCCCTTCCGTCTGAAGATTGGCCGGTTCGCGATGAACTCGAGCGACTAATAATAGAAGCCAGTAGGCAGGTAGACGGAGTCGACTCCGTAGCTGTCGAATTCACTATTATGGATGAAGCTGAACAAGCAGCCTTGCGTGCACAGCTAATCGGTGACCCCTCCGCTACAGCTGGAAGTCAACAAAGTCATGGCCATGCAGAAGGTCGTGCCGTTCCGTTTGCTGAGCCTGGGAATCGAACTCGAGTACTGCTGATAGCAAGTGGCAAGGGTGGCGTCGGAAAATCTAGTGTCACAACAAATCTTGCTATCTCGTTAGCGAAAAGGGGGAGTCGCACTGCGATTATAGATGCAGATGTTTGGGGATTTTCTATTCCTCGAATGCTTGGCGTGGATCGGCCTCCGGCTGTTATCGACCAAATGGTTGTGCCAGTCGAAGCCAACGGTGTTCGGTGTATCTCAATGGGGTTTTTTGCTCGTGAGGATCAACCGGTCATTTGGCGTGGACCAATGTTACACAAGGCTTTGGAACAATTTTTGACAGATGTGTACTGGGATAATCCTGATTATTTGCTCGTAGACCTACC
>DMOB01000289.1:2364-8315 GCA_003452475.1 Acidimicrobiaceae bacterium
GTGACTACGCCTCAGCCAGCAGCTCAAAAAGTTGCGCAACGCGCTGCCTATATGGCAGAAAAAGTTAATTTACAGGTCAGAGCGGTAATTGAAAACATGAGTTGGTTCACAGGCGATGATGGTAAAAAGTATGAAATTTTCGGCAGTGGAGGCGGTACGGAATTGGCTAGTGAACTAGAGGTTCCACTTCTTGGGCAGATTCCTATAGTCTCAGCTCTTCGTGAAGGTGGAGATAGCGGGCGCCCGATCACTGTATTGGATCCGGAAAATGAGGCGTCTAAGGTTTTCTTTGAAATGGCTCGACTTCTAGAAGAAGAACATCTTCCAACAAGACGATATAACGAAGGGCTTAAGCTTCTGTAAGGCTTAGCTAGTGAAGTAGATGTGCCTCTTCTTGATCGATCAAATTTTAGGAGTTTAAGTTGGGAACTATTCGAGAAATTCGCTTTGAGAACCGTTTCACGAACTTTTTGCCATCCGATAGCGAGACTGAGAATCGAGAAAGGCAAGTCTATGCCGCATGCTATTCTCGAGTAACTCCTGCCAAAGTTAAAGACCCGAAGCTGGTGGCTCATAGTAAAGAGATGATGGCTTTGCTAGGTGTGGATCCGCTTATAGGTGATGACGTTGATATTGCGGCAATTCTGAGTGGTGCAAAGAATTTGCCAGGTATGGACCCGCATGCGATGTGCTATGGAGGTCATCAATTCGGGCATTGGGCTGGGCAACTAGGTGACGGTCGTGCTATCGCACTAGGGGAGGTAGTTGATGTAAATGGCCAGCATCAGATGCTGCAACTGAAAGGAGCCGGACCTACTCCGTATTCTCGATCCGCAGATGGTCTTGCTGTAATGCGATCATCAGTTCGCGAGTTTCTCTGCAGCGAGGCGATGCACCATCTGGGAGTTCCGACTACAAGAGCGTTGAGCCTGGTTGGAACCGGAGATGCAGTGATGAGAGACATGTTCTATAACGGCAATACGAAGCCTGAGCCGGGAGCTATCGTGTGCAGAGTCGCTCCGTCTTTTGTTAGATTTGGTAATTTTGAAATTTTTTCTTCTCGGGATGACATTGAGAACCTCAGAAAATTGGCTGACTTTGTCATAGAAACCCAGTTTAAAGAGATTGATGTTCTCGACCCTGACAAGTATGTCCAGTTTTTAAACGAAGTGGTGTCGCGTACTGCTGAAATGGTTGTTGAGTGGATGAGAGTCGGATTTGTCCATGGAGTAATGAATACCGACAATATGTCGATTCTTGGTTTAACTATTGACTATGGGCCCTACGGCTGGTTGGACAACTATGACCCAAATTGGACTCCAAACACCACTGATGCCGCCCAAAAGCGTTACCGCTATGGACACCAGTCGCAAGTTGCTCACTGGAATTTAGCTCAATTAGCGAATGCGCTTTACCCGCTGGTAGGTAAGGTTGAGCCGTTGCAAGCTGCCATAGATAAATACAAAACTGTGTATGAAAAAAAGTGGGCTGTGATGATGGCAGCCAAACTTGGTCTGCCGAATCTTTGGGAAAAACCAAATAAACAGATAGCTGACTTGGCGCTCAAAGTGTTGGAGCTCACCGAGACCGATATGACGATCTTTTGGCGGCAATTAGCAGAAGTTTCTAGTGGCATAGAGGTTGGAGCAGAGGACCGGATCAAACCAATCAAAAAAGCTCACTACAAACCAGAAGATCTGAAGCCGGAGAACAAAGGTGAGATACATGCGTTTGTTGATGCTTATACCACTCGGTTACGTTTATTAAATATTAACGATGGTGAACGTCGCGAAAAAATGAACGCTGTTAACCCTAAGTTTGTTTTGCGTAATTACCTTAGTCAAATAGCAATTGAGCAGGCTGAATCTGGCAACAACGAGCCAGTAAATGAACTACTGGATGTGATGAGACATCCATACGATCATCAGGTAAACAATCAAAAATACGCGGAATTACGTCCTGATTGGGCACGAACTAAGCCTGGATGTTCACAGCTCTCTTGTAGTTCTTAGTGGTCCTGGTCGCGTCTACCCGTAAAGTAACTTTAAGAGAAACCAACTGGGGTTCCCAACAATATTTTGAAGAGGAAATTTGCGTGGATATCCGAATCGGTATTATGAACGTAGTGAGAGAGCTTAGTCTTGAAGTAGCTGATGAAATGGCCGCCGGCGTTAGATCAGATGTCGAAGCGGCAATAGCTGCGAAAACAGGAACCTTGTGGCTAACTGACCGTGATGGTCGTCAAGTAGGCGTGCCTGCGGCCCAACTTGCCTATGTCGAGTTGGGTAGCACCTCCGACAGGCGTATTGGTTTTTCTGCAGAATAGTTCAGTTAAAACCGCTCCTCAGCTAGCCAACGGCTATTTTGATGTTTAATGCCTACTCTCGCCGAGTTGAACCGTCTTGGATCAGCACTTACATCAGAGCAGCTGATTCACCTGAAAAGACTTGTCCCTTGGCTGGGTCTGCTTGCAGACTTATCTTTTTCAGATTTGCTTCTATTTGTGCCGGCAGAAGTTGAAAGTAAAAAGTTCGCTGTCGTTAGTCAAATCAGACCGACAACTGGTCAAACTTTGTATAAAGATGACCATGTTGGTATGAAAGTCAGCGATATCGAGCGCCCGCTAATATTTCAGTCTTATGAACTTGGACATACGGTCGAAGGCGAAGTTCCGATAAAGCCGAGTAATCGACTTGCGAGGGTAACTTCCATTCCAGTTGTATTTGGACCTGACGTGATAGCGGTGTTAAGTCGTGAAGTTTCGCCAGACTTTTTGGAGAAACGAGATTTTGGCGAGCTTGAGCGTAACTATTTAGAGACATTCGCCCGGTTTTCAGAAATGATTTCAGCAGGCCTTTTCCCGCTTCGTGACGAAGATGTCAATTTAGACGAGGTGCCAAGAGTTGGAGATGGTCTTCTGGTCCTAGATAAAGGCGGACGGATCGAGTACATATCACCGAATGCTCTCAGCAACCTTCATCGAATTGGTGTAGTTGGAAATGTAACAGGGAGAAAATTAGAACATTTAAAACTTGGGAAGGAAGTCATCAGTGACCTTATTACCTCAACTGTTCCTGTCGCTCATGAGATAGAACAATCTGAAGTAATTGTTCAGGCTATGGCTGTTCCAATTTTTGATGATACCGGACCTCGTGAAACTATTATTTTGCTGAGAGACGTTACGGAGTTAAGAAGAAGAGATCGTCTACTTTTATCTAAAGATGCGACTATTCGTGAGATTCATCACCGCGTGAAAAACAATCTCCAAACGATCTCTTCTTTATTGCGACTGCAAGGAAGACGTCTCGAGTCATTTGAGGCGAAAATTGCGATAGAGGAGTCAGTGCGACGGATTCGGGCGATCGCGTTGGTGCATGAAGCACTAGCGAACGTTTCGGTTGATGACGTTAGCTTGTTCGAAGTGGCGCATTTATTAGCTCGAACTGCGCAAGATAGTTTTACTTCTAAAGAAAGACCAGTGGAGTTCTCAGTCCATGGTGATGTCGGGTTGGTTCCTTCAGTCGTGGTTACTCAGTTAGCTGTGGTTCTCAATGAATTACTTCAGAACGCGGTTGATCACGCGTTCCCAAGCGATTCGCCTTTGGTCGATGGCTTAGCAGGTACAGTCGAAGTTCATTTGTCGAGACCGGAAGCTAACACTTTACTTATGAAAGTAATAGATGATGGGATTGGATTACCGCCAAATTTTAATATAGAAGAACAGCGGGGGCTTGGGACTTCGATTATTCGTGCGTTAGCTAGCTCTGAATTAGGTGGAGGTATAACAATGCGACGTAGGGCTGATTCATCGGGCTCGGAGGCCTTAGTGCAGGTCCCGATAGCGCCTGCTGAGTAATTGAACAGAAACTAAGCTCCCTGTTCGTTACCCAGCGTTTCTCAAGGAAGCATTTCGTTCACGACGAATTTGGCGCCGTTCTTCTTCTGAAGCGCCGCCCCACACCCCAGAGTCTTGATTAGTTTTTAAAGCAAAATCGAGACACACCTCGACGCAGGCGCAGTTTTCGCATACAGCTTTGGCCGCCGCTATTTTTCGTAGCGCGGAACCAGTGCTACCAATCGGGAAAAAAACCGCAGGGTCGACATCTCGGCATTTGGCATGGTTCTGCCATAAGCTGCTTTCAAGAAGTACTGTTCCTCTGGTGGTCATATGGGGTGTTCCTCCGGGTGCTGCTTGCTAATTCCATGGCAAGCTATAATTTCTTATTATTAAGATCTGGTGTTTAGGGTGCGGTGAGAAAGTTTAGATACGGACAGCTCGCAGACTCATTCACCGAGATCTACGCCGTAAAAAATATTTTTTCAGCGACTTATCATCTTACATCTGCATTCAAGACCAGACAAGAGATTTTTTATTACATACTGAAAGTTGGTTTATAGACAGTGACTTTAGTTCTTGCTCATCGCGGAGCTTCCTCTTTTTTTCCAGAAAATACGGCAGAAGCATTTCGTAAAGCTATTGAACTTGGTGCTGATGGAATAGAGCTTGATGTTCGCTTAACCTCAGACTGCTTTCTTGCAGTTCATCACGATCCACAATTACGCGATGGACGCGATATTTCCCGAGTGCTAGCTACTTCGCTGCCGGAATCTGTGATTCTACTTCCTGCAGCTCTTGATGCTTGCGGAAAAAGTTTTGTAAATATCGAAATAAAAAATGATGTTCTTGACCAAAGCTTTATAGAGAATGAGCGAGGACTTCCAGAGCTGTTAAGGGTCATACAGACTTGCACAAACCACAAAAAAAGAATTCTTGTTTCTTCATTTGATAGAGCGTGTCTTGAGATAATTCGTGAATTTGATTCAGAAATTCTGATTGGGTATTTGTTTTCTGACGAGAATTTCGATCGAGCTATTCAGTACTGCTTAGCCATGGGCTTTAACGCTTTGCATCCTGCTGATTCGCTTGTAGGCCAGTCTCGTGTCAACGAAGCTCAAAGCGAAGGCTTGGCGGTGTGCGTCTGGACGGTCGATGACGAAGAGCGGCTCAGCGAACTAGTTGCGATGGGCGTCGACTGTGTAATAACTAACTTCCCTGATCGCGGACGCCAAGTAGTGAACAACTATGCTATGAGCGGACAAACTAACCGAAGTTTTTTCGGTACCCAAGTGAATTTCAAAGAGGAGACTTCTCCTAAAAAGTCTCCATCGAGTTGATATGGGAAAGGCTTGTGTCCGACTATCTCGATTTCCGGCAGGTTGTCAGCTAAGTGCAAAGTATTACTGTCTCGTAGCTGTTTCCCTGAGACAAGATCTTTGACTATAGACATCACTGGTTTAAACGCCATCGTTCGCAACACAACAAGGCTTAAGCCGTTGTCCAGAGTTGCTGCAGGAGCAAAAGACAACGGGCGGTGGCCAAGATAGGTATAAGGATTGGTATTCAATACCACGGTGAAATAACTATCGTTTATGAGCTTGCCACCGTGCTTTACGCTCATTCTGGGCGACGAACGATCGTAATGGTTTAGCCAAGTGTTGAATCCAGCCCAAATAAAGAGCGGGTGACCTGCGTAACGTTTTAGCGCTGCTTTACGTTCCACCTGCTGCACTACAGCAGCATCGAAACCCATTCCGCAATGAAAAAGAAAATACCTCCCGCCAACTTCACCAAGCCCCACAGATCGAATCTGATTAGCATCAATCGCTGATAAGAGTGATCTAACAGCCTCTAAGGGATCATCTGGAATGCCAAGAGTTCTCGCAAACACATTGGTAGAGCCTCCCGGAAGAGGAGCTAACGCGCAATCAGAGCCAGCTAATCCATTAGCTGCTTCATTGAGAGTTCCATCGCCGCCAAGAACAAAAACTATTTCGGTACCCGTTGAAGCGGCCCCTCGGGCTAGGCGAGATGCATGCCCTCGCCGACTCGTCAAAGCTAAGTGAACATCGTGGTTCTCGGCGATAATGCTTTGAATAAGAACGCGCGCTCG
>DMOB01000226.1:0-3064 GCA_003452475.1 Acidimicrobiaceae bacterium
AGCCAGGATCAAACTCTCCGTTAAGATCTTATGTTGTTAAGCCCTAAGGCCTAACTAATACGATCGAAGAGCCTCCCGTCACAATCAATGAGGGGGAATCCCTCTCATGCAACGGCTGGCTAGAATTGATGCACTTTCTTTGTCCGGCAAGCCGAGCAAAGATCGTACGATTTATTTTGTGTCAGAACATTAAATGTACTGACACGATTAATTACTTAGTGGTTCGGTTAGTAGTTGCACAAGGCAACAGCCAACCGCCCACACTGGCGTTATATCGTCCTCTGTTCTGTTGTCAAGGAGCACCGTCAACATTTCGAACGTTAACAGTTGGCACATGATCAGTTCCCGTAAGGGCAACTGGCGGAGGTGCACATGCTCGTTTCGCCGAATTACTGGCGAGTGGAGCGAAGAGTAAATGTACTGGTCAGAATACCCATAACCAACCTGGAAGTTAGTTTTCCTTAATGATTATTGATATTATTTGACAAACAATGCGCATTTAGCTTGAAAGCTTTACTACATGCCATTTTTTCTTGCCTCTGCGCAGCAGCAAATATTGCTCATGTAGGAAATCTGTTGGGGTCACCAGCGTCGCAGGATCAAGTATTCGCTCGCCATTCAGGTAAATGCTACCCTCCGCGAATGCTCTCTTCGCCTCACCTTTGCTAGCAACCAAGCCTGTCTCAGTCAGTACTTCTAGGAGTGCCAACTTATTACTTGTGTAGATGCTTGAAGGGACCTCGGTTGCAACGAACTCAAGGGCGGACTTAGACACTGATCGCGGATCGGTGCCTTTGCCGAATAAGACTTCACTAGCTTGCACAGCAGCGTCTGCTGAGCGCTCGCCATGGACTATCGAGGTAAGTTCATGAGCGAGAGTACGCTGCCCTATACGGCTACCTGGGTCCGATTCATGAGCTTTAACTAACGAATCCACTTCGTCCACAGAGATGAAGGTGAGCTGCAACAGCAGTTTCTTAACTTCTAGATCTTCGACCCCAATCCAAGATTGGTAGAAACGGTAGGGACTCATTTTGTTCGCGCTTAACCAGATAGTTTCACCGCCAGCTGTCTTGCCGTATTTCGAACCATCTGGCTTTGTCAATAGAGGCCAAGTCAATGCGTGAGCTGACTTGCCTAGCTTCCTACGAATCAAATCAATTCCGAGGAGGATGTTCCCCCATTGGTCAGATCCGCCTACTTGCAGAACGCAACCTTCGTTCTCTGCTAACCATAGGTAGTCATAACCCTGCAGCAGCATGTAACTGAACTCCGTATAGGAAATACCGTCACCATCATTCATCCGATTTTTCACGGAATCTTTCGCCATCATCTGATTAACAGTTACGTGTTTCCCAATGTCGCGCAGGAAATCAAGAACGCTAACTCCAACCGTCCACGCCCTGTTATCCAATAACTTCGCTGCACAAGGTCCATCGAAATCTAGGAATTGGCGCAACTGCGGCACTATTCCTTCAAGATTTTCTGCTAGGCCACTGTCGTCAAGCAAATTTCGTTCTGACGACTTCCCGCTGGGGTCACCGATCATTCCGGTGGCACCACCGGCAAGGCTTATCGGCTTGTGTCCTGCCATCTGGAACCGTCGCAAAGTGAGCAAACCTATTAGATTTCCAACGTGAAGGCTGTCTGCCGTTGGGTCGAAGCCGCAATAGAGCGTAACTGAGCCGGCAGCTAATTGACGACCCAACTCCTCTATATCAGTTGTGTCGTGGATAAGACCACGTGCTTGCAAATCAGCGAGAATCTCCACGGGACCAGTGTGCCAAGGATAACAGCTTCACGACACCACAATTCCGGGATCTATATTTTCGGTTTCAACTTACTCTGGTGGGTTTTGACTCGATCAGACATTAAATATGTCTAGATTATCGATCCACTTCCGACACCCCATCGATCTCGCGATAACGCTCAGGATCAAGTAATTCGTAACGAACAGTTGCATAAAAAAGCAGCACCGCTAACGGTCCAAAAAACACCATTAACAGCACCCAATTGCGTCTTCGCCTGTTCGATTCCAGCCAGGTTTTCTCAGGAATTTTCAATACAGAAACGAAACCAAATAAAATCACGATTAGCGAGATAACCAAAGGGATTAAAACAAAAAGGCCAGAACGCACGAGGTAAATCTACCGTAATGAACAAAGACAGCCATGCCATGCACCCAGCAATTATCGCGAAGCTGTACAGACTAATTCGAATAGGAACCAAGCGCTTAGGTGACGAAAGGTTAGACAAAGGAACGCGCTAGGGGAACAATCGCCGCCTCGCTAAATTAAGCATCAAAATTTTCTTCTAATCAAGATGACGGATAAGAGCAAAACCATATCTAGCGAGTCGCTGTGTGCTCGGATCTAAATGGAGCTCAGAATCTTCCAGCTCCTCTTCGGCTATCCAACGAAGTTCATCAGACTCATGATTCCCTTCTTCCAAAGCACCTTCTGGTGCTTGTATTAAGAATCTCGTGTCCAAATGCCAGTGGTCTGGCTCTGCTTTCGCTCGATTCTGAAACAAGTGCACATCCAGGTCGATCGGATTGCTCCATACCTTTAACCCAGTAATACCCGTTTCTTCAGTTGCTTCTTTAAGCGCAACTCCCGCTAAGCACGCGTCGCCATCAGCGTGACCTCCTGGCTGTAGCCAGCGCTTGATTTTTGCATGCAACAGAATCAGACCCTTGTCACCTTCATGGTTAACTACCCAACTGGAGCCCGTGAAATGGCCTTCTAAGCAACTCCTGTGAAGAGCGTCTTTGTTCAACTCTGCAAATGCAATGATCTTCTTTTGAGCAGCTACTTGAGCTTCATCTCTCGGAATGAAGTTTGCAATAGTCCTCATTGCCTGGGCTTGCTCATTTGCGAAAGTTAAACTTTTGCTGTTTTCATTCAACCATCGCCCTGCCACCATAAAACTATTTCGGGGCTGATTCGAGGAGCGCATTGAGGCGGTCCAATTGCATTCGAACGGCTTCAGGTCCACCCGAACCATGCGTTTTGCGACGTTGATAACTGGCGCCAGGCTGCAGAAGCTTCTGGGCCTCGCTACC
>DMOB01000110.1:0-6205 GCA_003452475.1 Acidimicrobiaceae bacterium
CAGGCAACATCGCGAAAAAAATCTTTGCTTCGTCTTCGCTAACTATGTACTTGCGATCAAAACGCTGTTCGAGAGATGCAACGTTGTCCATACGTTCGATGCTGATCGCAGGGAAACGTTCCACTAATGAATCAAGCTGAAAGCTCATGAACGCATCCGGTAATAAACATCTACATTCGTGCTGTCATTAACAAGATCAATGCGTCGTACCTTGACTCGACGCACTGAAACTTGGCTACTTCCACCCAACAAGCCCTCAAGAACCCGAATCAACTCAGCGTTGTCGACATATGCTCTGTCGAGAATCATGTTTTGCTCTAAATATCCTCGAAGCAACGCCTGGTGGTCACCAAGCCACAGCGTAACCAGAACGGCTGCCATTAGTAGAGGAGACACATAAGCCGGTTCAAACTTAACCCCCCCTAGGAGACCTAATGAAAGGGCGCAGAAGTAGTAGGCAATCTCTGGTTGGCCTAATTCCGAGGACCGAAGGCGAATAATTGATAGCACTCCAAAGAGACCTAAGCCAAGCCCAAGATTCGCTTCTACCTGTGTGAAAGCAGTTGCGATAGCCATCACGCCGACATTGACACCTAGAAGCGCCACTACCATGTCTCGTCGTCGATTACGCGGAAAATATAGACAGAAGACCAACACAAGCACTGCAGCCAGATCTATGCCAATTAACGCTACTCGGCTCATCGAACAAACCTCTTGACCTACGGTGTTGAATCTTTACCTAGCTTAAACCCTCCGGTTCACAGATTACTGTTATGAAGACAAGCCCTTAGACCGAACGAAATCAAGTGATGACTTCAACTCCGATAGAGCAGCCTTCCACTTCTCTACGCTCAGAGCATCTTGATGTGTACTAGCGGCTTCTAAGGTCGCCTCGTTAATCTGCTCTGCCCATAGCTCAAGAACAGTTTCGGTGCTTTCCTCCGAAAAAGGACCAGCCAGAAACGCAACCCAAGCTGCTTCGCTTTCGTCTGCGAAGGTAGCCCATGCACCAGTCAAACGATCACACGATGCTGACCACTGAAAAATACCCCATTCCCCGTGCGGGAACGGCTGGCAGTCGTTTGTGATTTGGCCCCAATCATCAGCGATTGGAGTGACAGGGTTGGAATCCGACACGATATTCGCGAACGCGCTATCAAGGTCCCAGGGAATCAAATGAAAGCGACCCGTAGTGGGCTCCTCGTACCAGTAAAAGTTATGGTTTTCGCAACTTTCGAAACAGTACCAATGTAAAGGACCATCATCGTTTCGGATAGCTCGATCCACAACAGCCCACCTAATTATCTCATCAATGTCCGTCCACTTCTTAACTATCTGGGGCAATTCATTTTTATCAGCTGTAGCAAGTTCATTAGAGAACTTAAGGATGTGATCAACCGTCGCCTCTTCTTCATTCGTCTTCAGGGCATCTATAAATTCAAACTCTTCACGAGCAGAACCCTCGCGATTCAGAGGCCAGACTTCCTTGTACAGATTCCCATCTCCATCGTCAAACTGCCGATCGACAAACCTCCCGTCGATCTGTTCAACGAAGGAGTAAAGACCAGAGTAATTACCGTTGATCAGCAAACGAGCGTGACTTGCTCGCGGGGCCGGAACTCCCATCTTTCGAAAAAGCCAATACCCAAGTCGGTCATGCATTTGAGTCGGATCACGGTTCATGGAATGGAATTGAAGCTTTTTCACTCCCCAAAAAGTTTGCGTACTGTCTTGCCAGTTGATCTTGACTTTCATCGAAAGCTTGGTGCAGGTCTTCGCACCATCAGGTTCGAAAAGGCTTCCACCAGCGAGACACCCAACCCAAGCACCGACTGACCCCTTGTATCTAATACCAACGGGACTAATAGTTTCACCTTCAAAGGTAAGGCTTCCTTCCACATACGCTTCTTCGCTGGGATCGTTATTGATCTCAGCTAGGGCCTCATCAGAAATAATGAGTTCAAACGTATGCAGCGACTCTTGACCGTAAAGATAATCAGATGAACCGCTCTGCCAATTCATTAAGGGAATCTCGACCAGCGGGCCAAGCGCGCTGGCCGTTGGGTCCACCGAGTCAATCTCAGTTCCTCTTGCTGCTCTCTCTGAAGCCCCTGGGTCCGACTTGTCAGAAGCGCTGCAAGCTAGGGCCAACCCCGCCAATAGCACGAAAACCCAACCACATCTCATATTCTATGTCTTACAGCATCTTGCATGCAGCAGTAAGGATCCGCGCATATTTGTATACCAAAACATGCGAACGGTCGGCTCCCTGAATATTGTTATATCCTTCTGGCTATTGGCGCTAATGCATGCACCCCATAGCTGCTGCTTTATGACTTACGACACACTTAGGCCCCAGAACATTTGCCGCCGAATGTTTTGGGATCAATTCGCTTATTGTTATGCTCCCCGCAGAAACACTTATTTCAAGTCAGGTAAGCCAATCGAAGGTACATTTCTTTCCACAATCTCTTTGCTTCGGCGAGCTATGGGCGTATCCCAATTATCGTCAGTGAAAAGCCAAAATTGGTTCGCCAGTATTGCGTCATGAACTTGTTGCGCCACTACCTCAGGCTCTAACCCTGTCCTAAGAACTCGTTCCGATATCTCAAGCCACCGATCAGCTTTTTCGTCCTTACCCGATCCCGCCTCATCACTATTTCGTTCTCGCGTCGCCTGAACGATGTTCGTTTGCACGAACCCAGGACATAGACAGGTCACACCAACTGAAGATCCATCGGCTTTCAACTCATGATGTAAAGTTTCGGACAGCGTTACAACCCCATGTTTTCCAACGTTATATGGCCCTCCATAAGGGGATGAAACATGGCCAGCTATTGACGCCGTAGTAACTACGTGTCCGTCACCATGTTCTATGAGATGAGGCACAAAAGTTCTAATACCGTTAATGACTCCATCAAGAAGTATCCCAAGTGTCCAATCCCAGTCTTCTTTAGTCAAGGTCCACGATCGACCAATCGACCCAGTCACACCGGCGTTAAGACACACAACGTTCACGATTCCGAATTCATCTATTGATCGATCTAGAAGCATCGAATGGTCATCTTCTACGGCTACGTCCGCTACTACACCTATTGCTCTACCCCCGCTCGCCGCGATCAACCGAGTCGCTTCAGTCAACTTATTCTCATCGACGTCTGATAGCACTACATTCATACCAGCTGCCACAAACCGCCGGCTCATAGCCAAGCCCATTCCAGACGCAGCGCCAGTAACCACTGCTGTTTTTCCTATAAGTGAATCCATGACCGCAAACTAGACGCTGAGGACTCACGAGTCACGAGAACATGTGCTTAAAACCAAAATATCATCTAATTTAATGTGTCTAGATTGCAATCGGAGTTAAGTTGCCTGAATTTCTGACGCCAAAAGAAACAGACCTGCAGAATAGGTGCTCAACGCTTGCTCATCAAGTCGCTGCATTGGACCCCGAACCCTTTTCGACCGATAGTCGAGAACAACAAATTAGAGGCCTTTCGCAACTGGTAAAAGTATTTGACATAACCCAACCAGCCTCATGTGGGGGAAGCGAGGGAACCGCCTTAGAACTGACTATCGCCCGCGAAACATTCGGTTCTCTCAACGTCGCCCATGAAAGAGGTTTATTAGGCCCAACTCCAGGATTACTAGAAAGCGTAAAGGAACCTCTCAGGAGTAATTTCCTTATGCCATATCTAGCAGGGGAAATGAACAGCGGTTTCGGTTTCACCGAACCCGCAGACGCACAACGACATACCTGGGCCGAAGTAGACGGCGAAGAGCTGATTATCAACGGGCAAAAATCTTATGTAACAGGTGGAGCGAAAGCACATTTTATAAATGTGCTCGTAGACATTCCCCAATCTGGAAAAACGATGCTACTTATCGAAACTTCTAGACCAGGAGTTACTTTAACCCGCAAGTTTGCGTCTAGCGATGGAAGCCAACACGCAGCCTTTACGTTCACAAATGTCAGAGTTCCGGAGACACATGCTATTGGGCCTATAGGGTCAGGCATGAAAAGGGCGTTGGAGCAAGTGACTGACGTTCGGATGGGCATAGCCGCTACTTGCACCGGGCTTTGTTCATTCGTGCTGGAACATCTAGCCGCTTATTTAAAAAAGACAGATGGGAAAAAGTCGCTGGCCGGAAGCAACGATTTAACGAGAATGCGCTATGGAGGACTTCGGATCGAAGCTTTCGCCGTCCGTTCGGCCTTATACCGAACAGCTCGACTGATCGACATTGGACAAAACGCTGTTAATGAAGCTAGTGCAGTGAAAGTTCTAGCAACAGAGGCATTAAACCGGATTATCGATGAAGCCATCCAAATCATAGGCGGACAAGCTCTAACTGAAACTCACCCTTTGACCCAAATTTCTTCACGAGTTAGAGCACTTCAATTAGCTGAGGGAACCAGTGACATCCTCAAAATTAACGTTGCTCGCGGTTACCTGGATCTTGACAAAGGCACCATTTGATGCGCCTAACAAAGCACGCAGAACCCAACTCTGAAAGACTCTTCATCAATGTATCTGAATGAATTTTCTGACACTGACAAGCCTTTGGACATGACTCTGTCTAAGGAATACGAAAGTTTGCTCGCTAGTGCCCAAGATCTGGGAATAGCCCACAGCAGCAACATCCAATATTCATCGCGCAACATAGTCCTGCGACATCAACGTTTTCACTTTCTCGAATGGGGCCTACCGACAAACCCCACCCTTGTCCTACTTCACGGGGGCAATCAATCAGCGCACTCTTGGGACTTAGTAAGCCTACATCTTGCCGACCGGTACCACATTATCGCTTTGGACCAGCGTGGGCACGGCGACAGCGAGTGGTCTCGCGACGCTGATTACTCCTCATCTGCGATGGCAGCAGATGTTAACGCCCTCATAAATGAGCTAGCAATCAGACAAGCAACTGTCATCGGCCATTCCATGGGCGGAATGAATGCCATGCGCATTGCACTTGATTTCCCAAATCTGAACTTACGTTTCGTACTAGTTGACATTGCTCCCGAGATGTCCTCTGAAGGGGCAAAATCTATACGAAAATTCGTCACAGAAAACCGTGAATTCGATGACTTACAAGATTTCGTTACCTCAGTCCAAAGATATGACCCCTACCGATCAGCAGAACACATTCAACGAACAGTCAAATATAACCTTCTACAACGAGCCGATGGAAAGTTCGTCAGCAAACGAGATCATGGCCAACGCCTAGCGTCCACTGAACAGCAAAGACTCAGCAGTGACCGATTCCAGTTAAGCGACGCAAAAAAAATGACCAGCAGCACTCTCTTAATCAGAGGTGCTGACTCTAATATTTTGACTCAAGAAGCTGCGCATCGCTTCTGCGAAGCTCTTCCTCATGGAACCTTAGTAACCGTCAGCGATTCTGGGCACAACGTGCACGGTCAGAACACATTGGGTTTCATCGAAGCACTGACTAACTTTTTAGCAACATAAAGTTTCACTTTTCGAACCAGGCAACGAACATTCAATCTTGGACCTTCCAACAATCAGTTTTCGCAACTTCCAAGATTCTGACGTGAAACCCTTAGCCCTTAAGGCCTATTCTAAGAGAATGGAATCTAAGACCCTTGAGACATTGATTGTTGAAGTAGCAGATAACGGAATAGCTACCGTGACAATGAACAGGCCAGAGAAAAAAAATGCTGCCAACTTCACTATGTGGAGAGAACTTCGAGAAACCTGGAACGAGATCTCAGTTGATCCTGATGTCCGCGCTGTGATTATGACGGGTGCAGGCGACGCATTTTGCAGCGGAGCTGATCTTGGTGGCGACGCACCGAAAATGCACCAGCTGCAATCAATGAATCTGATTCACAAAACTATCCAAGCCCTCTATTCGATTATGGTTCCAGTTATCGCAAAAGTGAACGGAGTTGCAGCAGGAGCTGGCATGAATATGGCTCTGGCCTGTGACTTAATTGTCGCCAGCGATTCCGCTCGGTTTAGCGAAATTTTTGCAAAACGTGGTCTGTCCGTCGATTTCGGCGGTACCTGGATTCTCCCGAGACTAATTGGTCTTCACAAGGCAAAGGAACTCGCCTTTTTCGCAGATGTTATATCTGCTGATGAAGCTAAAGAATTTGGTTTCGTAAACCACGTAGTTCCCCATGACGAGTTAAACAATTTCGTTGAGCAGTGGAGCAAACGGCTAGCATCAGGGCCGC
>DMOB01000192.1:0-3081 GCA_003452475.1 Acidimicrobiaceae bacterium
GTCTAACGTCCCTCCTGCAGATTTTCCAGAGCGAAGCCTGCCGAGGACCAGGTGAGCATCGGTGACTGTTGGTTGAGTGCCACCCTTGTTGTAGCAAGCAGGGCCTGGCAGCGCACCTGCTCCTTCTGGTCCAACATATAGAAGACCAGCATCATCAACTCCTGCGATTGTTCCGCCTCCGGCACCTACAGTATGAATATCGATGGCTGGTGTGGACACGTGATAACCAGCGATAGTCACGTCATCTCTTGTTGCAACTTCCCCCTGCGACATTAAGAGAACGTCGCATGAGGTCCCGCCTATCTCCATAGAAAGAATGTTTCCGTGGTCTTCTTCCTGGGGGTTGGCTTTGTCGATAGAGCGGCGATATAAATTCAATGCTCCAACTACTGCCGCTGGTCCGCTGAGTAAAAGATTTACTGGTCGGGCAGATAACTGATCAACTGATGAAGCTCCGCCATTTGACTGGACAAGTAGAACTGGTCGGGTAAGTCCTAATGAGGCAAGTTCAGAATCCAGATTCCTCAAGTAACTGACTATGCGAGGTGATAGCGCCGAGTTGATTACTGCAGTAGAGCTTCGCTCATATTCACCCATTAACGGTGATACAGAACTTGATGTGGTGACCCACTTTCCGTCCCAGGTTTCGCGAATTGCTTCAGCTAATTGTTGCTCATGGGTATCATTTACGAAGCTGTTCATTAGGGCAATGGATATTGCTTCTACGTCCTCGTCTTTAAAAGATTTCAGGATCTGTGGAAGCCCTGACAAATCTAAAGGTTTGTGTTCGCTGCCATCAGCATCAATCCGCCCAGGAATTGAATGTCGTAAATATCGAGGAACTAAAACTGGGGCATAGGGAGCGCGATGATTCCATTGATCCTCGCGAAGACCGCGGCGAATTTCGATGGTATCTCTGAAACCCTCGGTTGTAATTAAACCAACAACCGCTCCTTTGCCTTCCAACATAGTGTTAGTTGCGACCGTGGAGCCGTGGACAAATAGCGCGCATTCTTCAAGAATGTCAGAAACTGTTAACCCGAAATCAGCTGCGATTTGCTCAACTGCTCGCATTACTCCTTGGCTTGGGTCGGAGGGAGAAGACGGTACTTTCGCCACCCAAGTCGACCCATCTGAATCCGCTAAAACCAAGTCAGTGAACGTTCCGCCAACGTCTACGCCGATACGCCATGGGGCTAACGGTCCTTCGCTGATGTTGATGGCCATGTGAACCTCCAGAGCTGAATTTGTTAATAGTTTTACTAATCTTTGCGCGTCAATGCATGCAAGACTATTGAAATGTCAGGAAGCTATCCGGAATCATCGTCTAAGTCCGCTGAGCTATATGAGCGGGCGAGACGTGTTATCCCAGACGGAGCATCTAGATCAACTGTTTTGATAAAACCCCACCCGGTGTATGTCGCTGAAGGAGAAGGGGCATGGGTGATGGACGTAGACGGCAACCGGTATTTAGATTGCAACAATAATTTTACTTCAATAATTTTAGGCCATGCTGATCCTCAAGTAGAACGTGCTGTGCAAGCTCAGATGAAAAAAGGAACCGCTTTTTCATTTGCGACAGAGCTAGAAATTGAATTGGCTGAACTTCTGTGCGCTCGAACGCCATCGTTTGAGAAGATTCGGTTTTGTAATTCAGGCACTGAAGCTGTTATGGGCATGATTAAGGCCGCCCGAGCGTTTACTAGCCGTGCCAAGATTATAAAAGTTGAAGGTAGCTATCACGGAACATACGATCACGCTGAAGCCAGCCTAGGTTCCGATCCGTCGAATTGGGGGAGTGTGGCGAGACCGGAAACTGTTCCTTATGCGCTTGGGGCTCCTAAGTCACTTACTGAGGAAGTTAGAGTCATCTCGTTTAATGATGTCGAAGGAGCTAGAAAGGCTATCGCTGAGGTGGGAGATGAGCTCGCAGCCGTTCTAGTTGATCCGATGCCTAGTCGAGTTGGTATGCCCCAGGTAGAGCAAGAATTTATTTTTGCTCTACGAGAAGCAACTCGTTCTGTCGGCGCACTGTTGATCTTAGATGAAGTGATTACCTACAGACTGGCAAGCGGCGGAGCGCAGACTATTTATCCGTTCGATCCAGATTTGACGGCGCTAGCAAAAATTATTGGTGGCGGTTTCCCAGTTGGTGCTATTGCGGGTCGAGAAGAAGTGATGAATGTGTTTACTGCGATGCAGGGAGATCGAGCTGCTGTTCCTTCTGGCGGTACCTACACAGCGAACCCGATAACAATGGCGGCTGGCTTAGCTTGTATGAAAGAGCTACAAAAAGGCGCGTTCAGTCGATTAGAAATTGTTGGCCAAATGATCAGGTCTGGCTTAAGAGAGCTGTTTGATTCGTCCGGGCTTGATTGGCAAGTAACTGGAGCAGGGTCACTGTTTCGTATCCACCCGCATAGCAGGCCGATTAGAAGTTACCGAGATGCGATGCACTCAAGCGACGAGTCACAGTTGATGCTCGATTTTCAGCAGCTTCTTCTGGAGCGGGAAGTTTATTTCAGTGGTTATGGAATGGGGTGCTTAAACTTGGCTACTTCAGATTTAGATGTGAAACACTTTCTTACTTCAGTAAATGGCACTTTTAAAGCGATGGTTGATAGATGAATATTTTGTCTTTACTGGTTAACGTGGGTCTTGTTTGGGGTAGTCGGTGAAGTAGCGATTACGGAGGATTTCTGGTCTAGTATTGCCCTGTGACGACTGAGAACCAAGAGCTTAAATCTGTAACTGAATTAGCAAAAATGATTAAGAGCGGCGAAGTCTCAGCTTCGTTGTTGTTGCAAAAATCTTTGTCGCGATACGAAGCTTTCAATGAGAGCGTGAATGCAGTCGTGGTTACCAGAATAGAGGAAGCTGTAAAGCGGGCTGCGGAGGCTGATGCTGCTGCGGCCCGCGGCGAGTATTGGGGGCCGCTCCACGGTATTCCAATGACGATTAAAGAAGCTTATGATTGGGCCGATACTGCTTCGACTTGGGGAAATCCGGAATGGATCGGAAATGTTCCGCGTGAAAATGCCGTAGCAGTGCGAAGATTGCTGGATGCAGGCGCCATCATTT
>DMOB01000254.1:0-3501 GCA_003452475.1 Acidimicrobiaceae bacterium
GCTTTTTATGGACCCAAAATTGATATCGACGTTAAAGACGCAATCGGTCGGTCCTGGCAACTCTCAACTATCCAATGTGACTTTAATCTTCCCGATCGATTTGATTTGACCTATGTCGGCCAAGACGGAGAACGTCATCGACCAATCATGCTGCATAGAGCTCTTTTCGGATCAATTGAACGTTTTTTTGGTGTTCTGATCGAACATTATAATGGCGCTTTCCCTACATGGCTTTCACCCACTCAAGTGCAAGTTTTAGGTGTCCGCGCTGATCATGACGACTATGCAGCTTCAGTTGCAACACAATTAAGGGCTTACGGAATTCGAGCTGAAGTCATAGAAGCTGCCGATCCGTTGGGTGCTCGAATACGTAAAGGGAAGCTGGAAAAAATTCCGTATTTACTCGTGGTCGGTGATGATGACGTCGCTAATAGCACTGCTGGTGTGAACCCTCGAGGTGGCAATGTCGAAAGAGACATTACGATCGATTCATTTATCGAACGGATCACCACGGAAATCGATAACAAGGTCACGGCGCCCATCACTTAGCCGACTGTCTTTCCCAAAGAACAACCAGTACCCTTTACAACAGTTCGATATGACTACCTTGGAGTGCGCAGATCTATATGCTTCGCGTTGCTACAAAATTCTTGATAACCGGTGCTTTGCTTGTCGGAACTTCAACGCATGCATTAGCCGTGACACCGGATTTCTTTGACATAAACCTCCTAGGACCTCCTACTGATTTTTCTGTTGGTTTAGATGACGAGTTAGCTTCACTTGAGTTAGATGACAAATATTTTGTGGATCAGTTGCTCATAATTGATGAGAAAATAAATGAGCAAATGGAACGCTTCACTGCACTTGAATCAGATGCTGTACGCGTATTTTCACAATTCACGGACCTTGCCGATCAAGCCACAATAAGCCGAGAGTATTCTCAGTTAGTTCTCGGAAAGGCGGTCGATCAAGCCGTAACGAACTATGTGAGTTCCCTAACCACGTCGCCACAAGAAGACACTCCACTTAGTGACTCTTCCGGTATTGATCGAGAAGCGCTGTTGCTTTTAGCAACGAAGGCGAGCGCCGAAATATTTCCTCAAGATCCGGAACTACAAATAACATTTGGTTGGAGTGATTTACCAATTATCGACTCAGATACAGCAAAGTCATCAGCTGACTCATCTGCTCTTGTAGATATTTTAGCTGAACTTGAACGGACACAAAAAAATCAGCTTGACGAACGCAGCCGACTCCGTGTCGATATAGCTGCTCTATCTGAGCAGCTAGAAGAGATGGAAAACTTCGAAGACGGTCTTGTTGATACCATGCGTTCGCTCCGAGCCGAGTTAGCAGCGCTTCAAGCACGTAAAATTTTCTACGCCGAGGATCAAATTTCTCCGTACAGCATGATTCTTCCGTCTTCTAGCCCCATCACATCTGGTTATGGCTGGAGATGGCACCCAATTTTACGTCAATCAAGACGACATGAAGGTGTCGATTTTGATGCTCCGTATAACGCCCCAGTATGGGCTGCGCATTCAGGCGTCGTTCAAACGGCTTCCTACAACAAAGGGTTCGGACGTTACATTGTCATAGACCACGGGAACGAGTTCACAACTCTTTACGCACATCTAAACAGCAGACAAGTGCGTTCAGGAGAGAAGGTTCAACAGGGCCAATTCATAGGCGAAGTTGGTTCCTCTGGCCTTTCAACCGGTCCACATTTACATTTCGAAGTTCGCATAAATAATGTAATACGTGACCCAAAGAACTACCTTCCTTACTAATGGATGCTCTACTTTTCGCTCGTAAAGAGGCCCGCTACGCAGCCGCAATGGTCGCTTCTCGCCTAAAACCTGGTGCCGGTGCTTCGGTAGGGCCGCTCAAACTCACTCAAACGGAGCCACCCGCCCTCCCCGGACCCGGTTGGGAGCACGTCAAGGTTCGTTTAGCTGGCATTTGCGGTTCAGATTTGGCCACTATTGATGGTCAGGCTTCACGATATTTCGAATCGCTTGCTTCTTTCCCATTTATCCCAGGACATGAAGTAGTTGGCGAAAGGGCAGATGGAACCAGAGTTATTTTAGAGCCTGTTCTGGGTCCTGAAACTCGAGGAGAAATTCCCGCTTGGCCCGGGGCAGCACAAGCCGATGGCAACGATTATGGGCACCTTGTATCGGGAAGTCTGGAGCCAGGACTGCAAACCGGATCATGTTCGAGTACCGGGGGCGGCTGGTCGGAAGTTTTTGCAGCCCATCAATCTCAGTTGCATGCAGTTGATGAAGAGCTAAGTGATGAATCAGCTGTGATGGTCGAACCGACTGCAGCAGCTATCCACGCTGTTTTACGTGGCAATGTCCCTGATGGCGCAACGGTAGCTGTAATCGGTGCTGGAACTATGGGCCTTCTTGCTGTCGCCGCCTTACGCCAATTTACAAAAGTGAACACCATTATCGTTGCCGCCCGCTATCCCCATCAACATAAAATTGCTCAGATGCTTGGCGCAGATTTAACTGTTGTTCCCGAAGAGCTCGGTCGATCAATAAGACGTTTAGCAGGGACGAGAGTTGTCGGTTCAACTCTCGGATCCGGTGTTGACGTCACTATCGACGCCGTCGGTTCTTCCACATCTATAACTGATGCAATCGGATTCACCCGGCCGAGAGGACGGGTTGTTCTCTTAGGTATGCCAAGCGAGGTTGAGATGAACCTGACTGGACTTTGGCATCGCGAAACAGAGCTGGTGGGTGCGTATTGTTATGGCACCGAACACAACCACGGAGACGCTCATACCTTCTCCCTCGCAGCGCAGATGGTTGCAGATTTAGATCTTGGCAGGCTCGTCAGCGAGTTGTATCCTCTTTCTGATTACAAGAAAGCCATTGAGCATGCAGCCCAAGCAGGGCCAAGAGGACTTGTAAAAATTGCTTTTGATCTCAGGACACAATTTTCCTGAATAATAACTTTATTAAAGAGCTAACGCGGTTGTGTCCCGATCTCTACTCTCACTTGGGCAAATAATGCGTTGGATAAAGCAGCATTGTCAGGAACGTGGATGCGTGATGTTCACCACGGTTAAGGCAAGCGCACAACCAATTAGTTGACTCAATATGAACATTGGGACGCTCGCTGGTGAAATTCCAGCAAAGGAGTTCGAGAAAGTACGGGCAACTGTTACCGCTGGGTTGGCGAAGCTAGTTGAAGAGGTGAAAAAGTATGCGCCGGCTATGTATGCGGCGACTGCCAGCGCCACCCACTGTTCTTTGCGTGATCTAACTATTCCAATAATTACCATCAGAAGGCCAAAGGTTGCGATAATTTCGGACAACCAAATTTCCCACCCTGTGCGGTGTTTTGTTGACCAATTTATTATGTCTAGCTCAAATATTAGGTTCGCTGCCATAGCACCTGATATCGCACCTATGAGTTGGGCGAGCACAAAGAACCCTGCGGTTCGAGTGTCTATCAGCTTCTCGGTTCTCGCCCATAATGTGACTA
>DMOB01000207.1:0-8453 GCA_003452475.1 Acidimicrobiaceae bacterium
CCGTGCAGGCTTCGATACCGGTGTTATTGATTCGCGTCGAAAAATGAACAAACGGTGACTCTCAACGAGTTGACATGAAGACTACGGATTGAGCATGCGGCGGGTATTCACACTGCTACTGATAAATGTACTTCTACTAAGTTCGTGTGCATTTAGTCAAAACCTTAGTAAAGCAAAGCCAGAAGGCACAGTCGACGAAAGTTCAGTCGTAAAAAAAGATACGAAAACAGGCGAAGTGATCTTCACCTATGTTGGGACAGAAAAAGCCCCCGATCCTCCTCAGGGCTTGGACTGGTTCAACGCGGATCGCCCATTGTCATTATCAGGAGATTTAAAAGGCAAAATTATACTTCTCGATTTTTGGACCCAAGGCTGTATTAATTGCATCCATGTGGTCCCTGACTTAGCCAAGTTAGAGGAAGAGTTTGAAGAATCACTTGTTGTTATTGGCGTTCATTGGGCAAAGTTTGACCATGAACGATCGTCAGACGCAGTTAAGCAAGCTATTGCGCGATATGGAGTAGACCATCCTGTTGTTAACGACAACTATGAATATTTGCGACAAGCATATCGCATACGAGCATGGCCGTCGACAGTGCTAATTGACCCCCTAGGAAAAGTAGTGGGGGTGCATTCAGGTGAAGGCGTTTATGATTTGTTCCGACCAGTAATTGAGACTATGTCATTGGAGTATGGTGCTGCCGGACTTTTGAACACCAGGCCTATCGACGAAATTGCTGGTAAGCCGGCGTTATTGACCTCCGTGTTACAATACCCCGGAAAAGTATTAGCCGATAAAAACCGGGATCGATTGTACATTGCCGATTCGGGGCACAATCGTATTCTGATAGCAGACCTGAAGGGTAAACTGTTGGAATCCATAGGCTCTGGGGTCGCTGGGTTCATTGATGGAGACTTTGCTGTCGCTCAGTTCTCTCGCCCCCAAGGAATGGAGATATCGGCGGATGGTCGCAAGTTATATGTGGCGGACAGAGAAAATCATGCCGTAAGAGCTATAGATCTGGAATCGAAGCTCGTCAGCACAATCGCCGGGACGGGAGAGCCGACCAACCGTTTCATTTCTGGCTTTGGGCAACAGACCCCACTCGCATCTCCATGGGACCTGTTAGCAATCGAAGACCGATTATTTATTGCCGGCGCAGGCAGGCACCAGATATGGGACCTGGAGCTGGAGAGTGGCTGGCTAAGTCTTTTCGCAGGCTCAGGTCGTGAAGGAATTGAAGATGGGGCAAGGTTATTAGCAACTCTCGCTCAGCCATCTGCATTAGCCAGCGATGGGCAAAATATTTATTTTGCTGACTCTGAGTCCAGCTCCTTGCGCAAAGTTGAGCTGAGGGAGCAAGGTAAGGTTGAGACCCTTGTAGGAACTGGCCTGTTCTCCTGGGGAGATGAAGTAGGCGATTTTGACGTGACCCAGTTGCAGCATCCGGTAGGCCTCGAATCGCTGGGCGATACGCTCTATGTCGCTGATACTTACAACCACCGGATTAAATCAATTAATTTAACAACTGGAGAAGCTCGTTACATAGCTGGGTCCGGGAACCCTGGCTTAGCAGATGGCTACGGAACTATCTCTGAAATGAACGAACCGAGTGGATTAAGTGCCGCTGGGTCACTTTTGTATGTTGCTGATACTAATAATCATCTAATAAGAACACTGGATACGGTAACTGGGAAGATGGAAACACTGGCCCTGTCGAACCTCGATGTGGCGCAACTGAAAAATATTGGGATAGCTGACGATTACATAGAGCTATCTGAGCGCCAAGTCGGACCTGGGAAATTAAAAATAATTGTTAAGTACTCGTTGCCTGAGGGTTACAAATTCAATACTGGAGGAACGTTTCGATTTGAGTTGACTGTGGAAGAAGGATCAAAGTTCTTGATCGAAGGGTTGAATAGATATCAAGCCAACGGTCCTGAGTTTCCGCTTGAGTTCCTTCTTGACGTACCCGAGGTTGGATCATCGATACTTCGAGCAGAGTCGACGGTATTCTATTGTCCTATCGAAGAAGAAAGTTTCTGCCTTCTCCGAGATGTTGAGTTCAAGATTCCTGTCGTCGCTAACAAAAATGAATCTGTCAACGAGATACGACTTCAGCACTCGCTGCCCTCAGCCGCGGAACTAGAGAAAATACCTAGTCGCAGGTAAAATCTCGGAAGTTCCCGCGTGCAGCCCTTCTAAGCTCTCTTCCCGCGGTCGCAAAATAAAAACACGCCACTAGAGAGCCGATGATATAGAGAAAAGAAGTGCCGCCAATGACCGACATCCATAGAACTCTTTCGCGCCCTGTGAGCGCCCAGACCCATGATGGTGTTCGTGTAATATCTAAGAATGCGGCAAGGTTAAATGCGAAGGGAGACAAAACTACTATCCAAAAAGCTACAGCGGACAGTACGTTCACGTCAGGTGCTCCGAGTCTGGCCTACGAAGTGCCAATGCTGAGAAGATTCTCAACAGGATGATACAACTCTTCAAGATATTCGATGTCCGTCTCGCTTAATTCGATGGTAGTCGCTTCTACCAGCTGATCAAGCTGGGCAATTTTCGAAACTCCGACGACTGGGGAAACTACGCCTGGTTTGCTTAGCAGCCACGCTATAGCTATTTGAGCAGGAGTGGATCCGACTCGATCAGCTATCTCAATTACGCGATCTGCAATCGCAAAGTCCATGTCACTGCGATACAAGCCTTCAGTCCTCTTTCTGTCTTGGCCAGTTGAGCGATCGGTTGTCCCTTGATCGAAGCCACCTCTATAAGCACCCGCAAGAATTCCTCTCGCCAGTGGCGACCAAGGTTGAAGGGCAACCCCAGTGCTTAAACAATATGGATTCATCTCTCGTTCTTCTTCACGGTAAATCAAATTGTAATGATTTTGCATTGATATGAATTGGGTCCAGCCATTCTGCTCTGCTGTCATCTGTAGTTCAGCGAATTGCCAAGCAAACATTGATGAAGCTCCTAGGTACAGAGCCTTACCATTTTTAACCACATCGTGAAGCGCTTCCAGAGTTTCCTCGATGGGAGTTGTGGCAGCTCCCGGAATTCCATGCGGGTGTCTATGAATAATTAGCTGATCAACGTAGTCAACCCCGAGCCTCTCGAGCGAGGCATCAACGGCTTCCATGATGTGTTTGCGACTTAAGCCTCCATCATTGGCACCTGATCCCATGGGCATGGAAATTTTAGTGTTTAAAACGTACTCGTTGCGGGGAAGCAGCTCTCGGAGAATTTGTCCTACCACTAGCTCGGTGGCTCCGATTCCGTAGACATCAGCGGTGTCGAAGTAAGAAAGCCCTCGTTCGATCGCCGCTTCGAAAATAGGGCGAGCTTCATCTATGCCTAAGGTCCAATCTCCTTGATGGCCACGACCAGGTTCTCCAAAGTTCATTGTTCCGAGACAAAGATTTGAAACGCGCAACCCAGATCGCGAGCCCAGTTGAACTGTTTTTAACATGATAACTCCCTAAACCTCAGTCAATAGTAGCCTTGGCGCAAACTACGTCGCAGGCTTATTCTCCTGGCGAAGCGGTTTCTTCTCCAACACTCTCGGTTGTAGATGATGGATCCTTCATAGCTTCTGCAATTCCGGCTACAGCACCTAGAATCCCACTAAACTCAGTAGGGATAATTAATTTAGTGGCACGCCCATCAGCCATCTGAGAAAGTGTTTCTAAATACCTAATCGCCAGAAGGTCACTAGTTGGGTCCCCGTCGTGGATGGCTTGAAATGTTTGCCTCGTTGCTTCAGCTTGCCCTTCGGCTACTGTCTGAAGTCGGTATTGCTCGGCATCTGCTATCGTACGCACTGCCTGGGCTTGACCTTCAGCACTAAGAATTTCACTTTGTCGTAAGCCTTCTGCTTCGAGTATTCGAGAACGCTTATCACCCTCAGCCCTTGTGACTTCTGACTCTTTGAACCCCTCAGCCTCTGTCACAGTAGCTCGGCGAGTTCGTTCTGCTTTCATTTGCTCGTGCATAGCAGCCATAACATCTGGTGGAGGATCAATCCGTTGGAGCTCCACGCGCACGACTCGTACGCCCCACTTATCGGTAGCTTCATCGAGAATTTCGCGCAAAGCTGTGTTGATGCGATCCCTGGAGGTAAGAGCTTCATCTAATTGAAGATCGCCGACTAGGTTACGGAGGTTTGTTTGAGCGAGTTTAGTTATAGCCAACATAAAGTTAGCAACGTTGTAGACCAATCGCTGCGGGTCTGTAGGTTCATAAAAAACAACGGCGTCGACAGACACGACGACATTGTCTGAGGTTATGACTTCTTGCGGGGGAACATCTACAACCTGTTCTCGCATATCGACTCGTCGAATCGTGTCAATAAATGGAAATATGAGTTGTAAACCAGGTGGCCGCGAGTCTTTATACTTTCCTAGCCTTTCTACTAAACCGCGTTCATATGGTCTGACAATTCTTATTGAAGTGAACAAGATTAGGATCACTAATATGGCTGCCAAGGCTGGCACCAAAATTATAAACATCAGTTATCACTCTCTTCCATCGAAAGGGAACGGACAATTGCCCTAGTCCCGCGAATTTCTGTTACTTCAACAAGTGTTCCAACAGGTAGGGACCCATCAGCTGAGATGGCACGCCATTGCTCTCCGCCAACTTGGATTAACCCTGGACCAATGGCTTCAGTGTCGACGGACTTGAGCACCATCGCGTGTGACCCGATTAATCGATCATGTCCGGCACCGGGCGGAGAAGCTAAAGCGTTTTGGGCTTTTTGATTCTTTTTCCAAAAAAAAATGAAAAGCGAGGTGCCTCCGATTAAAAATACCAACCAACCAACATAAACAGGTGCACCTAGAAGAGCCAAAATCATCGCAAGAATAGCGCTGATACCAAATGGAATAAGAATGAATGTGCCAGCAACAAATGTCTCTCCGGTAATGAATAAAGCCGCCGCTGCTAGCCAAATCCAACTCCAGCTTTCAGGCGAAATTTCCATACCAACTCCTAGCGTTACTCATATCCTAAGAGCGCTAGATGGCAAACGGAAGAAATAAAGTTGATTACGGTATCTAATATCGATACCAGCCACGCAGGGAAAGAAGTTTTTAATGTCTGAAAGCGTTCTGTACGAAGAAAGCGATGGGTTAGCGATCATCACCATCAACAGACCTGAAAAAAAGAATTCACTCACGAGAGAGGTGATCGAGGGGATCGCTAACGGAGTTGATTTAGCAACAGCTTCTGGTGCAGTTTCTGCTCTGGTCTTGAGAGGACAAGGAGGGACCTTAACTTCTGGATACGACTTAATCGAATACTCTCAGAAAAGCCGCGAGTCTGGATATGAGACACAAGGACCTGAGACGCGAGATGGAGCCTGGGACCCAGTGAAGGATTATGAATGGATGCGCTCAAATGTGCGTAAATTTATGAAAATTTGGGAATGCCCAAAACCGGTACTGGCTGAAATATCTGGATGGGCTGTTGGAGGCGCAACAGATCTTGTCCTTTGTGCTGATTTGCTGTATATGGCATCTGATTCTCATATTGGATACGCACCGAGCAGAATTTTTGGAACTCCTACGACGATGATGTGGATTTACCGTCTCGGCCTTGAACACGCCAAACAGTTTCTCTTGACAGGTAGAGCAATAGATGCTGATACCGCATATCGAATTGGTCTTATTTCGCAGGTTTGTCCACCATCTGAATTGAGCCAAATTGTTGAGCAGGAAGCGCGACGGCTTAGCGAGATTCCCTCAAACCAAATGGCCCTTAACAAAATGCTAATCAATCAGGCCTATGAAAACATGGGGTTACGAACCTCACAAATGCTTGGCACGTTTTTCGACGGGATGGCAAGGCATACAGAAGAGGCGTATCGATGGATGGAGTCGTTTGAGACTAAAGGTTTCAGAGAAGTCATTCGAGAACGAGACCGGCCCTGGGGAGATTACGGTGAGAAGTCAACACATTCGCCATAAGTAGCCCTAAGTAAAGGTGTATTTTCAACTTCTGGGAAGAGTTACTTGTACCTCTGGCGGCTCTAGCTCAATACCACTAGAAGCAGAATCGACTACTTGCTTCCATGTTAATTGCCAGACACCCCACAATGGGCCTATGCGCCATTCATCAACCAAGGGAGCGCTAACTGTCTCGCCGAATGCTTTCCAGGCATCTGTTCGTGCGATGTCGGTGCGCGAAGGCTTACTCCCGAATCGATCTGGAATATTGTACTGAAAAAGTGGCTCGACCATTGCGTCCAAAAGTCGGCCGGCGTTGCGCCTAGCTTGAGTTCCGGCGACGAGACCTGCATAGTTGACAACGCGAACACAATCATTGGGAACTACAGCTATGTCTAAACTTTCAGGAAAACGAGGCTGAAACTGGACGGTCACAGCCTTCATGCCAGCGGACCCCCAGGTCCAGTAGTGATTTTTTTTAGTAGCCACGTCTTGATCGGCGGAGTAGAAACTAAACCAAGCTTGTTCCCATGTCGGAACTATAGTCACGCCCCACCTCACCATTTGATCTACGAACTCGGGCCAAGGTAATTCGCTGTCTTCAGGGTGTGATCTTTCAAGTGCCAACAAAAAATAGAGACCCATTCTGCTGCTTAAGGGGCTTGGAATCACTGCAGAAGTTGCGTGTTCAGGATCTAGAAGGTCGTCCAAGCCCTCCGGGGGCGGTAACCAAAATTTCGATGAATCAGGAAGCTCATCTATCTTTCGTTGAGGCTCAATGAAAGAACTAACTGAACGGTTGAAGCATGCTTCTAACGAGCTGACAGGAGTTAGCATATTGTCGCGAAGTGTTAAGGAGTTATCTAAGAATTGCGAGTCGATCGGTTCGTATGGTTCTACTAGAAGCTCTTCTGTGACTCTTCTTCGTTCTAAACTGTCTATTCCAATAATCACATCGGCGATTGGGGTTGTTCTCGTTTTTATGAGAAGGTCAACTACGGCAGTCGCGTCTGGTTCCCTGAAAATAACTACCTCAATTCCTGTGCGTCTAGTGAACTCTGTAATCGCTTCTTCGGGTACGTGGAAGTCTCTATGAGTTAAAAGTCGAAGAGGTAGAGCCTGATTAGCCGGTTGGGCACAGGCTGCGATGGCGCAAATCAAAAAAACCAAGACTGCCCGCCGAATTAAAAGCAGGTTGTTAGTCATGCTGCTGTAACGATAACGATCGCAGACCCTCTTGAGACCTGAATCGATGCATCGCCGATAATCTCGTTGCTTAAGCCACGGCTGCTCCCTGGCCTAACGGGGGTGTCGTCGGTAAGATTCCAGCGTAAACCTTTAGTAGCGCACCTCAAGTCTACGCCAATAGTGATTATGGATACCAGATTTCCGAGTGGCTCATTTATTGTTCTCATCTCGCCGGGGGAAACAGTAAACAACTTACTCGCTGCGACATGTGCAGTAATCGGCAGGTCTAGATAGTCGGAATTCGCGATGAGCAAGCTACTAATAATCAGATGATCAAGCCTTCCGTTACCTCCACTAAGAATTTCGATTCGCTTTGGTTGCAATATCGAAGCAAATCTCAAAGCGTGTTCTAGGTCGCTAGCATCTTTGTCGGTTGGTAGAGATTCGATTAAGGGCTTAGTGCTGCTTTGTCGTAACGCTACCTCATCTATCGAGTCTAAATCACCGATTACTAAGTCCACCGAGAGGTTAAGGGCTTTTGCATGGTCGAAGCCTCGGTCAACCGCTAGAACCAATGAAGGCATAGGGCAATCAGGAATCACCGGCAGGCTGGGTCCACCATCAACAATCCATATACAAGAGCAGTCCGACGTTCGAAAACTATTTAAGTGAAGATAAGTCAACAGACCCCACATTACTCGCATGACGACGCGAAACACTAATATCCGATTACTGCGGTGGTAAACACGTCAACCGCCCACATATTTGCTGTCGAAGGAAGTATCTTCGTACTTGTTGTGCAGTTCTTACGGCGGTTTATCCGCTTACCTATTTTACTAGCGATGATCGGAGTCTGTTCGTTCTTGTTTGTGGCGGTTGCCTATGCGATAGGTCCACATTCTGAACGAGCATTGACAGCGGTCACTGGAGAGCGCCGAGATGTTTCTTTAGACCTTTCCCCAGGTGCTCAACGTACTGAAGTTTATGATTCCATGGGTGAAAAAATGGGGATTCTGCGTTATGACGTAGACCGTGAATTAGTAACCCTGGCGACAATTCCCGCTGAAGCTATAGAGACTTTCTTAGCGGTCGAAGATGACAAATTTTGGCTGCACAACGGAGTTGATCTTCGGGCAACGGTAAGGGCGATGATTTCCAATGTTGCGGCAGGTGGTATTAACCAAGGCGGTTCGACGATCACGCAACAGATAGTCAAACTTCGAGTTGTAGGAAATGAAAGAAGCTTCAACAGAAAAATTCGTGAAGCAGTTCTGGCCTCTCGTCTAGAAGAAGAATTTTCGAAAGAGGAA
>DMOB01000215.1:0-4493 GCA_003452475.1 Acidimicrobiaceae bacterium
AACTGACAACACAATTGCGCGGTGAGGCCGGACAGCGGCAGGTAGAGAATGCTCGAGTTGCTTTACAAGAAAATGGCGGCGGAGTGATAGGACTTGAAGAAGCTGCCTGTTCGGTTGTGTTGCTCGAACGTGGCGACTAACAAGAATCAGGTGCGCATATGTCGCATTGTTGTCAGAGCAAAGGCACAACTGTTGCCATCTTGAAGAAGGCGGGTCGAAATTAGCCGGTTGTCGCCACGACGATTCACTATTCTGCCTTCTGCGATGAATGGTTTGTCGAGAATTGGCTCAAAATAATCGATACGCATGTTAATTGTAGATTGGAAACCCAGTCTGTCACCGCAGTCTCTTTTTGCTGTGTACAGGGAAATAATATCTACATAAGCAGCTGTGAAACCACCAAAAAGTTGTCCGAGAGGGTTTAGCGCACAGGCTGGTAGGTGGCACTCTACGTCTAGTTCGCCCTCAATATCTCGAAGGATATTCCATCTTTCAATCTCGAGAAGATCGAACGGTGCAAGGCCAGGACTTGCGAGTTTTCCTTCGGGCACATTAAGTGACCATTCTTCAAAATTTTCCATCACATGTGTCATGTTAGGTAAACAAGTCCATAACAAGTGGTCTGGGGCAATACTATATGAGTTGTGACCGGCAAATATCTGGTGCGCACCTATGGGTGCCAAATGAACGTCCATGACTCTGAACGCATTTCTGGACTATTAGAGACCGACGGAATGCAAGAGACCGATTCGGTAGAAGAAGCTGATGTCATAGTTCTGAATACCTGCTGTATTCGTGAGAACGCGGATAATAAGCTGTATGGACAACTCGGTAATCTTAAGCGCCTTAAAGAGGAACGGCCTGACGTGCAAATCGCTGTTGCTGGTTGTTTGGCTCAAAAAGATCGTGACTTGATTCGCGAAAGAGCACCTCATGTAGACGTTGTGTTAGGAACTCACAACGTCGGTAGAACTTCAGAGCTTCTTCAGGAAGCTAAAGTGAACGGCCCGATAACAGAAATACTTGAAGAGTCAGAGGCATTTCCATCCGCCCTGCCAGTCAAACGTGACGCAAAGCACTGTGCATGGGTAACCATTCAGATTGGATGCGACAACAGTTGCGCGTTTTGTATAGTCCCGGCGGTCCGTGGACGAGAAATATCACGTCCATTCGGTGAGCTTTTAGAGGAAGTGGAGTCTCTAGCAAAAGATGGATTAAGTGAAATCACATTGTTAGGCCAAAACGTCAACAGTTATGGCAGAGACTTAACGCGAGCGCTGCGAGCGCAGAAAGATTTATCGGGCGAAGCCTCCCTGCTAGTTGGAGAAAAATGGATCAATAGTAAACAGACGGCGCGCCCGTTGTTCACGGACCTTCTTCGCGCTGTGAGCGCTGTGGAAGGGATACGAAGAGTTCGATATACAAGCCCTCACCCTAAAGATCTTCGACCGGAAACTATCAAGGCGATGGCAGATGTGGATGAGATATGTGAGCATCTGCATCTGCCCCTGCAGTCGGGTAGCAACCGAATTCTTTCTTCGATGCATCGTGGGTATACCGCGAGTCGTTACTTAGAAAAAGTAGAGGCCGCTAGGTTAGCAATCCCCGAACTCGCAGTTAGTACCGACATCATCATCGGTTTTCCTGGTGAAACAGAGGGTGATTTTGAGGCGACTTTGGAAGTCGCCGCCGAAGTGGGATTTGACTACGCGTTTACCTATGTTTATTCACCACGGCCTGGAACAGAAGCTGCAGAGTTCGGTGACCGATTCGTGCCGTCTGCTGTTTCAGCAGAAAGAATGCAGCGTTTACGAGCGGTTATCGAGCGAAGTAGCCGTCTTGGTAACGAAAGTAGAGTTGGACAGATTGAAGAGGTTGTGGTCGAAGGCCCATCGAAGAAAGATCCCAATGTTTTAACTGGGAGAACGCGCCACAATCGTTTAGTGCATTTTCCTTCACCGAATCCTATCCGGGAAGGTTCTTACGCCTTAGTAAGAATTATTTCAGCGAAGACATTCAGCCTGCAGGGTGAACTTATCGAAGTGACAGCTATCTCGAAACATCGAACCCGGATTCCGGTGGTGTCATCCTGACTATTCACAATCTGTCTATGGAGAGGCCGATAGCAATAGTAGGCCCGACTGCTTCAGGGAAATCTGCGCTTGCTATGGAGCTAGCACGCATAGACCATTCGGTTGAGTTGTTGTCAGTTGATTCGATGCAGGTGTACCGGGGGATGGACATAGGAACTGCAAAACCAACAATTTCAGAGCAGCAAGAGATTAGGCATCATTTAATTGACATGGTGCAGCCCATAGATTCGTTCACCTTCGTGGAATATCAGAATGAATACAAAAAATTATTAATAGAACTTAAATCCCGGGAAGCAAAACCATTGTTAGTCGGTGGCACTGGTTTGTACCTCAGAGCGGCAATAGACGGTTTAACTCCGCCGCCGCAGTTCCCAGAGGTTATGGCTCAGATAGAAACTGAGATTGATACTGAGTTACTTCATCGCCGGTTAGTTGAGTTAGACCCAGTAGCAGCAGCAAAAATGGATTCAAAAAATCGTCGGCGAATAGCAAGAGCCCTTGAAGTTACTCTTGGATCTGGTAAACCTTTCTCTTCCTTCGGCCCGGGTCTTGATAAATATAAAGAAGCTCCGTATGAGTTGATCGGAATAGAGATTGATCGAAGCCTTCTGGACTTACGCATTGTTGAACGATACGAGATGCAAATGGATATGGGTTTTCTTGATGAAGTCCGGCGGTTGTCTGACGGTGAAATGTCTGCGACCGCACGGCAGGCGCTGGGGTATAAAGAACTATTAGCGTACCTTCGCAAAGAAACATCTTTGGAGGAAGCGCTAGCTATAGCTATTCAGCGGACAAAGCGTTTTGCTAGGCGTCAGCAGAGATGGTTTCGTCGTGATCCGCGTATCCACTGGATTGATTTTTCAGATGTTGGTTCTTTCTTAGATGAGCGTCGCAATCGAGTTAATGACCTGACTTCTGAGAGAATAGAATCTGGAGGTTATGATGCGTCTATATAAACACCATGGACTAGGAAACGATTTCTTAGTGACGTTTGTTGACGATTTACCAGGTAGTCCTGATGCTCTCGCCCGGCGGCTATGCGATCGCCGAACTGGAGTAGGAGCTGACGGTTTGCTGTTTGGGTTACCTGGATCTGGTGGTAATGACTTAAAGATGGTTCTTTTTAATGCTGATGGATCGAGACCTGAAATGAGTGGGAACGGTATTCGCTGTTTAGCTCACGCCCATTCAAGGAGACTCCTTCTCGGCGGAGTGAAAATTCAAATCGAAACGGATGGGGGATTGCGTGAAGTAGAAATAGATGACGATGGCGATGCGGTATTAGCATCGGTCGATATGGGGACTGTCGGTGATGGACCTGGTATCGCCGAAGGGTTACAAGATTCACTTTCTGGTTTGTTAGCTGCGACAGCGGATGTAGGAAATCCTCATCTCGTTGTTTGTGTACCTGATCTTTCGAAAGTTGATGTTGTAGCTGGGGGTTCTGCCTATGAAGCGCATTACTCTGAGGGAATGAACGTTGAGTTCATCTGCAAGTCACAAGAAAACGTGGATGTTATTGACCTTCTCGTTTGGGAGCGAGGGGTAGGAGCAACGCAGGCTTGTGGCACAGGTGCTGTGGCTGCTGCTACTCGCGCTTATGACTGGGGTCTTGTTGGCAAACAAGTTACGGTACGCATGCCGGGAGGCGAAGTTAATGTTCACGTTGGTGACAGCGCTTTACTCATCGGCCCATCGATTTTCGTTGCGACAATTGAAGTGCCTTAATGGGCGATGAGAAGAACGGCAAGGTAATAAAGGCTACCCAAGAAACCCATAGAGGGGCTTTTGGTGAGTTCGGTGGTGAAGCTAGTGGCCTGATTGATCGTGCGTTTCGCGAACAAATCCTGCTCGTTGGTGTTCAGTTTCCGGGAAACTCAAGTGAAGAGGTTGATCAGAATCTTGATGAACTGGCCCAGTTAGTTGATACCGCGGGAGCGGATCCTGTGCTAAGAGTTGTGCAGAAACGGATTAGTCCTGACCCAGCCACCTTCATAGGTAAGGGAAAGGCGGAAGAGATTCGTGATTATTCACTTGAATATGATGCCGATACGGTTATTTTTGATGATGAATTGAGTCCTGCTCAGCAGTTCAACCTTGAAAAAATTTTTAAACGAACTGCTTTGGATAGAACGGCAGTTATTTTGGATATTTTTGCTCAGAATGCGACGACGTTAGAGGGAAAAGCTCAAGTTGAATTAGCGCAGCTTCGCTATTTGTTGCCTCGTCTCAGGGGACGGGGAGACGACATGAGCCAGCAAGCTGGCGGAATAGGAACTCGTGGTCCGGGAGAAACTCAGCTCGAAGTAGATCGGCGGCGGATACAGAGGCGACTAACGAAACTCGAAAAAGATTTGGCAAATTTGCGTCAGACACGAAGCAATCAAAGAAAGTCGC
>DMOB01000279.1:0-6705 GCA_003452475.1 Acidimicrobiaceae bacterium
TGCCATTAACTGTTGATTCCAGCACAGCGGAAGTCAGGAAATGGACCGCTGCTTCTGCTTGTGAAAAATCTAGGTATTGTCCTTTTCCGTCAATTTTTCTTTTCTCTAATGCAGCCACTAGCAGTGCGACTTTAAATCCGGGAACCACATAGTCGGTGTAGGCCAAAAAGGGGCCAGCCGGATCTCTATCAGTCCAACCCGTCATTTCATAGAAACCTGTGATTGCGCCGGCAAGATTTCCGAAACCTGCGAAGGTTGAAAGCGGACCAGTTTGCCCCATAAGACTTGTGCTCAGCATGATCAACAATGGGTTTGTTTCACACAGGCTGTCATAGCCAAGGCCCCAATTGTCCAAGGTCCCGGGCGTATACGATTCGATTAGAACATCTGCCCAGTTAGCCAAATCGCGAAATACTTCCTTACCTTTCTCAGTATTGAGGTCGAGCGTCAAACTTTTTTTCCCAGCGTTGAGCGTCCCATACGCAATAGATGCATCAATACCCGGGTCATCGTTGAGCCCTCTAGTACCGCCGCGTGTTAGGTCAAATCGATTTGGTCCTTCGACTTTTATTACAGTCGCTCCGAAATCAGCTAACAGCCTTGTTGTGAAGGGCCCGGCGTAAACCCAGGTTGTGTCTAAAACCTTCAGTCCGTCAAAAGGGAGCCTGCGTGCTGTATCCGAAGCTTTTGGTGCAAAGGGCAAACGAGTTTCTGACATTAGCTGTTTAGTGTCAGCTCCAAGCTCTGGAGGTAGGCCACGCACTGGGAGCCTTCCGCTACTGGGTTGAACCCAGTTGCCAGGAGCAACAACAGTCCCCCAAGATGGGTCGTCTAAGACATCCCAAAATTTTCGTTCTTGGAAATGATGAAGCTCGACTAGAGACCCAGGGGTCGATACTGGCGCCAGCAGAACCTCTCGCTCTTGAGACTCTTCGAACAAGCTCGCTTTAGTACGAGTCGCAGTGAAGCTGCCTATTGCGAGTTTAGCTTCCTCCATTTGAACAGGAGCTACGTCAGGTTCGGTAAAAAGTCGTAGTCCAAAATTCACCCAATCCAAATCACGAAGCTCCTGGCTACAAAATCCCTCTTCGTATACCCAAGCCATGAGTCGAGACGTAAATATGCCAATGGTATCGCCGAACAAAAGAGTTATTGATACGTGACCATCAGATGCTGGATACACGAATTGCAAATGGTAGTTCATAACTAGAATGCCACCAGAAGTTCTACCTGTATCTTCTTGCCCATGTGGCCCAGTCATATTCGCCGGAAACGCGGCCTGCATAAGAGACTGTTGAGCTGAAACGTCAACATGTTGACCTAAACCTGACTTCGATCGTTCGTACAAAGCTACGGCTATACCCGCAGCCGCTTGCTGCCCCGCATGCAAAAAACTTTGAGGAGTACTTATCCGAAGCGGAGCCCGGTCAGCATCACCAGTAACGGCAGCTGAACCGGCTGAAGCAGCAATAGTCAAATCTGTCGCTACCCAATTTTTTTTAGGACCAGTACTGCCGTAGCCTGTAATAGTCGCATGAACCAAACTCGGATTCACGGCTCTTAGCTCTTCGACGTTTAATCCCGTGCCCACGTCAGGTGATTCAATTAAAACATCTGCTCCAGCAACTAGCTCCATTAACTCTGCTCGATTTTCTATGACTACGCTTTTAGCCCCTCGGCGCATAGACCACCAATCAAGCGACACTCCATCAGGTCCTTGGGGAAATGAATTTCTTCCCCGCCCATCAGGTCCTTCAACTAAAACTATTTCAGCACCTAACGTCGCTAAAATATTCGCTGCCATCGCACCGCGATGATCGCTAAGGTCCAGTATTCGATACTGATTCAACATAGTTAGACAATAATCTGCGTTTACCGGTTGAAATCGCCAAGACACTCAAAACAATCGCTAAACCCGAAAGCATTCCAATTGCTAAAGTAAAATTCGAAGCTGCATCACGAGCGACTCCGGTAATCCAGGGGCCACTCACTCCTCCGACTTCGCCCGCCGTGAAAAACAGGCCCCCGGCGGCACCTATAGTTTTTGTACTGACTTTCGGAGCAGACATAAGTATGAGCATTGCTAATGGGACATAGGTAACACGAGCTACACCGATTAACGGCACTGCTACCAAATGAGCGGTGCTGATTTCTGTTGCTAAGGCCCAAATAGCTATCGCAACCATTAGGTAAAGTGCAGCCAGCGCGTTCGGTCTATGCCTTTCTGGAACTCTTCCCGGGATACATAATGCACTGAGAATCCCAAAGGCGACACCAACCGCTGCAAGCCATGATGATCCTCTTTCGCTCCAACCAACATGTTGAAGCATGTCAGGCATCCACCCGCCCATGCTATGGCTAAAAAAAAATGAGCCAAATGCAAGCACCAAGACCAGTTGCACTGTTCGATCTGTAAGCAGTTCACTAGTCGGAAGGTGACGCTCTGAATTCGCTTGTCCGGGAGATGGTTTGCGTGAAACCCATAACCACACTGCTCCCACAATTATTCCTACCGTCGCGAATACAGCCAGAACAGGACGCCAGCCGCCCAGTGCTACCCGCAGCGGGTCTGCTAGCACCAAAGCAATCATTGCTCCAGTCGGTGCGGCAGTACTATAAATACCTACTGCCCTGCCACGTTCCTCTTTGTCAAACCATTCGGCTACAAGCTTCGGGGCACCGATAGAAATAAACGGCCCACCAAGCCCAAAAACCGCTACAGCGAACCACAAGCTAATGCTTCCCTGAGCGCATGCGCGAAGAAATCCTGAAGCAACAATAGAGATAATTCCTATACCAAGCCCGGAGCGCAAGCCAATGCGGTCCAGAACACGCCCAGCTTTAATTGAAACAAATAAATAAACGAACGGCCATGCCGCTAACGCAGCGCCCATCGCGCTGCGGGACATATCCAATTCAACTCGGATACGCTCTAGCAGAGGCGCTAACGAGCCAGCTATTAAACCGAAGACTGCGTAAAGACTCCATAGAGATCCCAGCATGAGCCAGCGTCGCGCGTATCTGGAGTTAACCATTAAATCGAAGGTACTCGATATCAGTCTTGTTGGTATCTGTCGTGTCTTTACTAGCTATGTTTACACTTTTGATCTTTGCTACTTTAAACTTTTGTATTCCACAAAATATTCCTAGCTCAAACGGAACTAGGGCCGTCTATTACGAGTCGAGTTGATTATGGCACGAACTACTTTCTTGGTCGATGACCTAAATCCAACAGAACGATACAAATTGACTACAGGACTGATTATTCCTAGGCCAATTGGCTGGATAGGAAGTAAAAGTAGCGATGGAGTAAACAATCTGGCCCCATATTCTTTCTTTAATGCCGTTGCTTCCAACCCTCCGGTTCTCATTTTTTCAACTGGAGTTATAGATAACCAAGTAAAGGACAGTCTTGCAAATATCCGGGAATCGGGAGTATTCACAGCAAACCTGGTTGACCATCAGCTATCTGTAGCCATGAACAAAACAGCAGAAAATCTTAGCCCCGAAGTCGATGAGTTTACTATCGCTGGTTTGACCGCAAAGCTATTTGGATCGGTTGATGCACCCGGCGTAATTGAAGCTAAAGCAGTACTTGAATGCCGCGCTATCCGCGAAGTTCTGCTCGGGGAAGAACCCACTCGACATGTTGTCACCTTTGGTGAAGTTATAGCCTTCCACATTGACGAAAAAGTACTTGATGGAACAAAGGTAAACGCCCAGGAACTGGATGCATTAGGTCGTCTTTCTGGTTCAGAGTATGCAACAACCAGAGACCACTTTAATCTAGATCGTCCCTAACGCATGACCGCCATTAGCTATTGAGCTGTGCCATCAGGCATTAAATAGTCTTCGCTAATATGGCCGTCCAATTGCATTGCCAAATATTCCTCTTCAGTCATGCCTAGTAAGTTTTGATAAATATCCTTGTTACTTCCACCAAGCACTGGCAACGGACCATAGGCCATATCTGGCCCATCCCATCTCCAAACGTGAGTTGGGTAGTCATGCGTACCCGTATCTAAGTTTCCGTTTGGAGCGAACATGCCTCGAGCACGTAAATGAGAGTCATCTAGTGCTTCTAATTCGTTTAGAACTGGCGCAGCTGGTATCCCATTTGCCTGGAGCTTATGAAATAGATCAACTGCTTCTAGAGTTTGTACCCACGCCCCGATTCTCTCGTCAATCTCATCATGACGTTTCTGACGACCTTCCACTGACTGTAACTCTTTATCATTCGCCAGATCAGCGGTGTCCATAAGGGCACACAAAGACTGCCATTGTTTATCAGTAGTGATCGAAAGAACTATCCACTTGTCTAGACCTTCACACTGGTAACACCCCTGAGGAGCATGCACGCGATGGCGATTGCCAATAGCTTCATGTTCGCTACCAGTTCGCGCTGCATCTACCAAAAATTCACCAATGTGATTAAGCATGTTTTCACACTGGGAAAGCTCGATCATTTCACCTACCCCCGTTTTGTCACGTTTTCTTAGAGCTAGGAGGGTAGCTAAAACGCCAGCCGACCCTGAGGCGGCGTCCATGTGATAAACGCCATCATTTTCGCTCAAGTCAGAATCCGCATAGCCACGAAGAGATCCCAATCCGCAAAGCGCCTCGAAGTTAACTCCGAACCCTAGATAGTCACGATATGGACCTTCAATTCCCACTGCCGGCATACGAACGAGTATGAGACGAGGGTTGACTGCTTGTATCTCCTCCCACCCAATTTCTAAATGGTCAAGTAAATCAACCGAATTATTCTCAATCATTACATCGCATTTTTGAGCAAGTTCGAAAAACGCTTTCCGTCCCAGATCTTTCCGCAAATCAATAGTAATGCTTTTCTTATTCCGTGCATGAGCATTGAAAAGTCCGACTCTGTTCCATGGCCTGTTACCTGGATCAGCATCTGGGTAACCTCCAAAAATTCCACCAACATCTTTTATTATCTCGGCAGGCGGACGAGGTAGTAGTCCGCGAGTCACAGTTGGAAAAATCCAAGGATTATCTACTCTAATAACATCAGCTCCAAGGTCACCAAGAATCTGTGTTACATAAGGACCTGACCATACAACTGTCATATCGAGCACTCTGATGTCTTGAAGGGGCAGCTCTTGATCCGAATTTTTTCTTGCCTTCTTTTTTCGAGATGGCTCTTTCAACAATTCCGCCGTGTGTTCTCCCAACAATGGAGCCGGGCGCACCGTCTTCCATCCATCTTCTATACGTATTGGGGCACCAGGTAACATGACTTCACCTGCTACAGGATGCTCTGTAGTTTCAAAAAACTCCCGTTGTTTAAAATGCGGATCCTTCAACAAATCAACTGGTTTATTGACTGCGGTAACAGGCCATGACCTAGCTTGAGCCTCTTCCATTGCCTGCTGTCGATCTTTCGTTAGCGTCCACATAACTAAACGCGTGTCCGCTAACTCTGGATGCTCCTCGTTAAACAGCCACATTGGATCATCAAATAATTCTTCCATTTCCGGATCTTCGATGGTGGCCAACATTCGAGGAATCCAATTTACAAGAGTGCTCACTTGTACGTGACCATCTAACGCAGGCCGACAACCCATGGGAAATGGCGATACTCGATATCCGCCTTCCCTTGCTACGTGCTCATTTCGATATGAAGCATAAACCAGATAAGCCGCTCTGCGATCTATCGATGTTATTTGGGTTTCTATATTGCTTAAATCAACATGAACTCCTTGACCCGACTTCTCCGCTATGGTCAAAGCGCTCAGAGCAGAAACAGCTGCCATAGAGCCACACTGATACTGACCGAGGTCTCCACCCATTTTCAGAGGGGCACGAGTTGGGTCACCACTTGCGGACATAGGGCCCCCATAGGCATAATGAACAATTTCTTCACCCAAGTATTGGGCCAACGGACCAGTAAGTCCAAATGAAGTAACACTTACTACTACCAATGATGGGTATTTCTTTCGAAGTTCACTTGGATCTGGACTCGGTTCAGACTGAATAACTATGTCGGCTCCGGCGATTAACTTCATCACGTGTTCATCCGTTGAGGCACCAATCACCGAACGTTTATTAGTGTTTAGGTGCAGGTGCACGGCGCCAGTTTCGACGTTTTCCACACCATTCCACGGGCCGAGATACCGCGCTCTATCTCCTTCCGGAGGTTCGACTTTTATTACGTCAGCTCCGTATCCAGCAAGAAGTTTCCCGGCGTATGGGCCCGCTATTCCTTGCGCTAGCTCTACTACTCGAATTCCCTCAAGCGGTTGCATAATTTCTCCGGTCAGCTCAACAAACTTCCATGAATATGTTCGATAAACGCAAGGCTCTCATCCACATTTTTGGCGCCAGAAAGCAAAACTAGACGATCGACTCCTAATTCACTGAAAGCTTCAATCATTTCTACACCTGGTCGCATTCTTGGTGTCACTGTGATTTCCAAATTTCCTAGCTCCTCAGGTCGAGAATAACGACTAGCCGCCTCAGCTAGCCCTTCTATGTTTTGTTTTGTCTGTTCAACGTTAAGAGCAAATCCATACCAACCTTGGCTGTGTGTTACAGACCTCCGCCAAGCAGGTTTTGAATGGCCTCCCATGACAACCGGTGGGCCCAATTTTTGTTGAGGTCGTGGGTTCGCTTTTACGTTAGAAAATGAGACGAACTTTCCGCTATACGAGGGTTCCGGGTCATTCCAAATAGATCTCATTGCTT
>DMOB01000191.1:0-3271 GCA_003452475.1 Acidimicrobiaceae bacterium
ATAACTCACATGGCAAAGATGGATTTGTGTCGGTTGAAGTTGACCCTTCCTTAGCACACGATACAAAAGCTACGACTACAGCAGCGTTAGACCTTTCAAATAAGATTGACAGACCTAACTTGATGGTAAAGATCCCCGGGACAGAGGCTGGATTACCATCCATACGAAAAATGACTGCCTTAGGAAAATCAGTGAATGTTACCTTGATATTTTCGGTGGCTAGGTATCAGAAGGTCGCTGAGGCGTACATCAGCGGACTAGAAGATGCTCTTGATAATGGGGCCGCAAGTCTAGAAAACATATCCAGTGTCGCGTCATTTTTTATTAGTCGTACGGATACTGAAATAGACGCGAGGCTTTCTGCGATTAATTCACCAGATGCTCTGAACTTGCGCGGCTACGCTGCGGTTTCGCAAGCGAAAGTTGCGTACTCGAAGTTTCAGACTGCGTTTAGTGGCCCTCGGTGGGAAAAGCTAGCCAGTTTCGGTGCCAATGCCCAAAGACCACTATGGGCGTCAACCAGCACCAAGAATCCGTCGTACCCAACTACGCTTTATGTTGACGAGCTAATCGGCCCTGATTCCGTCAACACGATGCCTGACAACACCATTGATGACTTCCTAAGGGTTGGTTCGGTCGCCAGAACCATCGATACATCTGTCGAAGATGCCCAAGAGAAACTTGACCGCGTGCAGACGATGGGTATTGATCTTGATGATGTTGCCCAAAAACTAGAAAATGAGGGCGTCGCTTCTTTTACTAAAGCCTTTCATGATTTACTTACCAGCCTTGAGGCTAAAGCAGAGAATCAATAGCGACTAAATCTTGAGTTAGTTAGTTGCAAAACGAAACTCACTCCTCTATTGTCAATTGTGATGAGTGGGGATCAAGATTATAAAGGTTCGATTGATTACCGGAGCTCCGTTGATCGCTGTTCGATACAGCAGACTCTTGACCTAGTCGGTGACCGTTGGCTATTGCTGATACTGAGGGACATTTTTCGCGGCGTTCGCAGGTTCAGTCAGCTCCACGAGAACCTAGGAATCGCAAAAAATTTACTTACAAGTCGACTAAACAAACTAGTTGCCGCAGATATTTTAGAAAAGATTCCGTATCAGGCAGCTCCCGTGAGATATGAATACACACTCACCGAAAAAGGGAGAGATTTGTCGCCCAGCCTGGTTGCTCTAATGAAGTGGGGCGACCGTTGGTGCAGCGATGACGCTCCTCCGACTGTTTTAATTCACAGCGAGTGCGGAACACCCTTAGAACAAACAACGAGATGCCCATCTTGCGAAGAGAACATCTACCCGTCTGAAATTCGAAGTCGCCCAGGTCCTGGACAAACGAAATTCAATAACTCAAAAGCGGTGAACAATCAGTGACTATTACAACACCTAGTGCAGCGAGTTTTCCTCACCGGCCTGAGTCGGTAAATGATTTAACAAGCATGCCGTTAGCCGAACTGCTGAAACTGGCTGCATCAGAACGAGATCGGCAGTTTGGCACTCGCATTACCTATAGTCCAAAAGTCTTCATACCGCTAACCATGCTTTGCCAAGATAAATGCGGATACTGTACGTTTGCACAACCTCCAGCTCGATTAGAAAACCCCTACCTTGAGCCAGAGCAGGTATTAGAGATTGCAATGCAGGGAGCGCTACAAGGCTGCCATGAAGCGCTATTTACTTTGGGTGAAAGACCGGAACTCCGTTATCCAATCGCAAGAGATTGGTTGAAGGCTAGAAACTATGACTCGACGATTCATTATTTGACAGATATGTGTCGGCTAGTAAGGAATGAAACAGGATTACTACCTCACGCAAATCCCGGAGCATTACATCCTGAGGAGTTAAGGGCATTAAGAGAGGTTAGCCCGAGCCAAGGAATGATGATTGAGTCATTGAATCCGAATTTAGACTGTCACATCGGTGCGCCTGACAAGAACCCCGAACGACGGCTAGCCACGCTTGAGTCCGCAGGAAAACTGCAAATCCCTTATACAACAGGCATCCTAGTCGGTATTGGCGAATCCCTAGATGATCGAGTCATCGCGCTGCAAGCAATTGCGGACAGTCACATTCGACACGGACATATTCAAGAAGTAATAGTCCAGAATTTTTTACCAAAACTCGGCACCAAGATGCACAAAAGCCCTCCGTGCCCACCAGATCAGTACCTTCAAGCGATTGCGCTGGCGAGATTAATTCTTCCAATGGATATCCACCTACAAGCGCCTCCAAACTTATCCGATGATTTCGGTATCTTGTTAGATGCCGGAATCGATGATTGGGGCGGCGTATCACCCGTAACGGCAGACCACGTAAACCCAGAACGCCCATGGCCTGATTTAGAACGACTCTCCTCAGTAACCGAAGACAGGCACTTTGTGCTGGCGCCTCGACTGACTATTTATCCTGAGTTCGCTCTAGCTGCAGATACTTGGTTAGATCCTTCTAATAAGTTTCCAGTAATGGACCGAAGCGATGCAGAGTCGCTAGCTAGAGACGATCCTGGCAGCCAACTTCCTGAAAAGACGATGGAAAACAAGGACGCTGGATCTGGCGCTGATGTCCTTGTAGCTGACGAGAATAGTACGCAATGGTACTCAGGAGGAGCATCATATTCACCTATCACCCTCATACCTGGAAAGGCTTACGTTCGCGGTGAGCTCAAAGAAATTCTAGATGGTGCCTTAAAAGGTCAAGAAGTTGGCCGTGACCAGATTGTCAAGCTCTTTGAGGCTAGAGGAACGGAAGTTGCGGCAGTAGCGGAGGTGGCAGACCAGCTACGAAAAGATGCTGTCGGAGACAAAGTAACGTGGGTTCATAACCGAAATATCAATTACACCAATGTATGCACCTTCAAATGTCGGTTTTGTGGATTCTCTAAAGGCCCTTTGTCCTTAAACCTTCGCGGCACGCCCTACATGTTAACTCTTCAAGATATTCAAGAACGAGTGATAGAAGCAGCCAAACTTGGTGCAACCGAAGTCACGTTACAAGGTGGCATTCACCCGAGCTTTGACGGCGACTATTACATTGATGTGTGTAAGGCAATTCATGACGTTGTACCGGATATGCACCTCCACGGCTTTACAGCTCTCGAGGTCATCGAGGGAGCAAAGAGACTCGGCGAGTCTCTAGTTGAGTATTTGATACGGCTAAAGGAAGCGGGACTAAAATCGCTCCCAGGTACAGCTGCTGAGGTACTCGATGACGATGTACGAACGATTCTTTGCCCTGATAAAATTTCAACAGATGAATGGCTT
>DMOB01000191.1:3578-3736 GCA_003452475.1 Acidimicrobiaceae bacterium
ATTTCAACAGATGAATGGCTTGAGTGCCACGAAGCGGCTCATTCTGTTGGGTTGCACTCAAATATTACGATTATGTTTGGATCCATCGAGAACCCCATCCATTGGGCCAACCACATAACCCGCACGCGTGATCTACAAAAGCGAACCGGTGGGTTCAC
>DMOB01000191.1:4067-4397 GCA_003452475.1 Acidimicrobiaceae bacterium
GAGTGGGTCCCTTTACCGTTTGTTCACATGGCCAGCCCAATTTATCTCCAAAAACAAGCAAGGCGTGGTCCTACATTCAGGGAAACTCTCCTCATGCATTCTGTGGGTCGCATAGCATATGCAGGTTTAATCGACAATATTCAGATTTCATGGGTGAAACTCGGGCCTTCTGGCGCAAAACAGATTCTAAACGCAGGCGCTAACGATCTCGGCGGAACTCTTATGGATGAAAACATTAGTCGGGCCGCTGGCGCTCAACATGGTCAAGGTCTAGTGGAGAGTGACTTTAGGGCAATTGTCGAGCCAATAGGTCGAAAACTCAGACAACGG
>DMOB01000191.1:4737-5023 GCA_003452475.1 Acidimicrobiaceae bacterium
CCACGGGTTACGGTCAAGCCGATGGCGCCCCACAGGTAATAAGTGAGTCAACTCTAACAGCCGATAATCCAACAGATCGTAAACTAATTCCGGTAAATGCTTTAGGAGATAGCGTCTGAAATTCAATGGCTAATTATTGAGGGCGATGGCTATGGGCTGGACGGCCCTGGCGATTCATTTAAAATACCGGCAGCTTTGTCGACGGCTCTTCTTGCTCTCGTGACGCGTCTTTCAACCTCAGGACGTTTCCCCGAGAATTCCTTATCATCGATAGCCTCGCGGAGTG
>DMOB01000250.1:0-3458 GCA_003452475.1 Acidimicrobiaceae bacterium
CGTCACATTTCCCAGTCTAGAGTCAGATATCGCCAAAGAGTTAGAAGTTTCTATCGAGTTCGTTCTGACACCAGGGCTTCTGCCAATTTTAGGCCTTCAGATGGGCTCACTCCTGCCTTTGCTATGAGCCAACAAGCTAATGGGGCAGCTAACCTTTCTGAATCATGGGCGGCAACGCCTGCTAGGTCCAGTAATGCTTCCATTTCTATTTCGCTTGGCGGAAAAGTTCCCAATTTCTCAGCGAACTTTTCGATCCAGTCGCGACCGCTACAACCATTTTGCTCATCGGTCATGTCAACTCCTTTGGCATTTCGGTAAATTTAGGCATCTCGTAGACCTTCACATTGGGTGCATCGCCAACCAGCAGTTCAACGTCTACGAGGCAGGTGTGCGCAGATGGCCCCTGAGCAAGTTCTGAAGTTCCTTTGTCGCGAGTCAAGACGTTAGGGTTACCCGCACGACAGGTTCCATCTTCATCTGGGTCGTACCAGGCACCAGTTGAAAGTTGAACAACTTCGGGCATTAAAGCACTATCTAGAACAGCGCCCGCCAAACATGCGCCTCGATCATTAAAAATCCGAACTACATCACCATTCTTTATATTTCGGTCCGCAGCTGTGGATGGGTGAAGCCGAGCGGGCTCTCGACCGGAAACCTTAGTCGCCTGGCTCGGCTCGGCATGATCAAATTGGCTATGTAACCTCGATTGCGGTTGGTTAGAAATTAGATGAAGCGGGTGCTTCTCGGACCCAACCCCCCCAACGCGCTCAAAAGGTTCAATCCACGTCGGGTGACCAGGACACTCGAGATATTCGAATGCCGCCACTTGCTCCGAAAAGATTTCGATTTTACCGCTCGGTGTGCGTAGTGGATTCAGCGAAGGTTCTCTGCGGAACTCTGAAAGAAACACCTGTTCTTTCTCTCCCATAGCAGGCATATCTGGATACTGGAGATATCCCATTTTTCTAAATTCCGCGTAGTCAGGTGCCCAGGTATTGTCCGCGCGAAAAATTTCATAGACAGTCTCGACCCATTCATCGCCGTTACGCCCTTCGCTATACCGATCACCAAATTGAAGGATTTCGGCTAGCTGAGCGAATATCTCATAATCATCAAGGGCTTCCCCAGGGGGGTCATCCATTTTTTGGTGAGCTATCAGTTGAGTTTCAGCTCCACCGATATCATTTCGCTCTAGCGACAAGCTCGATGGCAACACAATATCCGCTCGGCGCGCTGTAGCTGTCCAGAATGGTTCTTGGATAATAATTGTGTCTGGTTTTTCCCAAGCTCTTTGCAGCCGGTTCAAATCTTGATGATGATGGAAAGGATTGCCACCTGCCCACCAGACTAAGTGAATATCGGGTAATGCTATCTCAGTGCCATTCCATCGGTGCGTGTTTCCGGCACCTTCAAGAAGTTCACTTACTCGTGAAACCGAGATCACGGCGCCGTTTTCAGGTTTTGGCGGGAGCGGCATGCCAGCAACGCGTTTTCGAACTTGTCCAGATCCTACGTTGCCTTGGGTTCCAAAAGGAAAGGCCAGACCCCCTCCCGGCAAACCCACTTGGCCTAAAGCGCAAGCCAAGGCCATTCCCATCCAATAGCTCTGCTCACCGTGATCGGCGCGCTGAACGGACAATGTCAAGTTTATTAGGGTCCGTTTCTCAGACATTTCCCTCGCGAGGCTCTTTATTTCGCCCTCGGGGATTGTCGTTATGGCACTACCCCAAGCTGCGTCTTTGGCAACACCGTCAGAACCGCCAAGAATATACTCTTTGAAAATTTCCCATCCATGACAGTACGTTTGTAGAAATTGCTCGTCTGTTCTTTTTTCAATTATTAAGGTGTGGACTAACGACGCCATAAGAGCCACATCGGTGCCCGGGCGAATAGGTTGCCATCGAGATTTAAATTCTTCGTCTACATCATCTTTTAGGGGACCGATATTTAAGAACTCGGTTCCTTTGTCGATAGCGGACCTCATCCAGTCACGAGTATGGTGAGTTCCTTGACCTCCATAGGTGACTTCAGTATTGCTGAGCCTCAGGCCACCAAAACTTACGAATAGATCGGTGTTGTCAGCAATAATCGACCATGAGGTTCCTTTTCCTATTGCCTCGTGGTATCCCATTCCAAGGAAATATGGCACAACTGTTTCCGCTGCAGAAGAGGAATATGTACCCTTTGTGTCCGTATAACCGCCAAACATTCTCAAAAATCTGGACAATAAGGCTAGAGGAGCGTGGACCCTACCTGAAGAACCCCAACCATATGAACCTGCGAAAATCGAGTTATTCCCATGCTTGTCACGAACTCGTTCCAACTCGACTGCTACAAGTTCGAAGACTTTTTCCCAGCTGACCTCTACAAAGGGATCTGACCCTCTGAGGTTATTGTTGGATCCTGGTCCATTTGTTAACCAAGAGAGTCTGACCGCTGGGCGTTCAACTCGTAAGCTTTTGCGGGCATGGAAAGCTTGTCCAATAGCCGACGGGTCAGGGTCTAATCTCTGACCGCGAACTTCAATAATGTCTCCGTTGCTGCTATCGATTTCGTAAGTCCCAAAATGCGTTCCTATAGTTGTCGTCTCGATCTCATTCATTCAAATATTTCCTTTATGGCAAGATCTGCGATCTGGTCAGGATTCTTGTTTAAATCATTGACTAAAATTTCGAAAGTGTGTTGGCCAATCCTGGGCCCTGGTTGTGATATTAATGCCGGAGTTCGAGACAGATGGATGGCACTGTTTCTTACAGGTATGGATCCCATCAGATCATGTTCAACAATTACGGTCCAGTTGCGGTGCGCGAGCTGCTCGTCTAGAACACATTCTTTACCCCCCTGGACTTGGTGTGCCGCTACTCCTAGTTGCTGAAGCATCTCTGCTGCGTCCTTGTTGGATCTTTGGGTGGTCCACGCTTCTATAGCTGCATTGATTTCTTCCTGGTGCCTCAGTCGATCGCTGATGCCCAGTTTCTGTAGGGAATTAAGTTTCAAATACGATGAAAGTAGTTCCCACTGTTCGTCGGTGGAACAACTGATAGCTACCCAGGTATCTTCTTCACTGCATGGATAAACGCCATGAGGGGCCAAGAAGTGGTCTGCGTTACCTATTCCTTCCCATTGTCGTCCATTAATTTGCGAATCAAGAAGTCCAACATTGAGTAGTTGAATAGCTGACTCTCCTTGTCCGAAATCGAAATCAGTTGAGTCACCAGTGGCTTCCAAATGGTCTAACGCCGACAGGACCGCAAGTACGGCAAACCGCGGAGAAATGATGTCTGTGTAGGCTCCAACCGGGCCCACTCTCAGTCGGCCCGGCCAACCGGTGGTTGCGAAAAAGCCACATAATGCTGCTGCCATGTTCCCATATCCGGGAAAAGAACTATAGGGACCTGTCTGCCCGACCATGGTTGACTGAAGAGTTATTAAATTCGGATTGAGCTTTTTCCTCGCTT
>DMOB01000151.1:0-1486 GCA_003452475.1 Acidimicrobiaceae bacterium
CCAGATCTCTCATAGATGTGCCATGAAAGCCTTTTTGGGCGAAAAGTCGACTGGCTGTTTCAATTACATCTGCTCGCGAATTACGCTTCATCGTCTTATAACTTCAATAGGGTTTCGGCACTCCGCGCACCAGGACACAGACCGACACGGAGTACTGCCCACATCACTTCGATTCTCGAGTTCACTATTCTCACACATCGGACACTTGGAGCTACCGTCGACGTTTCTTATCACTACAAAAAACTCACGAGCCAAAATATGTCGTGCGTCTTCAGTAATTCGATCTGGTGTCCAGACGGGGTCCGAACAAAATTTAACGGAAACAGAGGTGGCACCAACATCTTTGGCTGCGGCTAACACATCTGTTCTTATAATTTCTAACGCCGGGCACCCTGATCGAGTTGGAACTAGATCAATACAGATACTTTCGCCACTGCTAAAAACTCTTTCTAATATGCCCAACTGCTCAATCGTGACTTCTGGATACTCTGGATCCGTGACCTTAGCCACGGCGTCGCGGACCGCCTTCAACATTTGGGCACTCCTCATTTGCTGATTACCGCTTCGTCTAATGCATCTCGGACCCATGATGCGTCTTCCCACGCAGCCTTAGCATCACTCAAACGACGTTTGCTATCAGGTCCCCCATTGCGCATTGTTGCTTTGAGAGGCTCCCAATCGATATCGCTTGTGCACCATCGACCTGTTTCACTATCTTGATACAAACCGGAATCCGGAACTTGAAATCCTGCATTAAGAAGTTGCGGAACAAACTTCTGAATATAACGCTCACGTAAAACTTCGTTACGCTCAGATTTAATGTTCCACCGCAAAAGCGGGTCATCTAAACGGGAGTCTGGCCCAAAAAGCTGAATAGCTGGAAGCCACCACCGGTTAATCGAGTCCTGCATCATCGTCCTCTGGAGATCTGTACCAGACGCCATTGTCAAAAGTAGTTCTTCACCATTTCTCATATGAAAGCCTTCTTCGGCTATGACACGACGAAGAATTCGTTTGTATGGCCCATAAGAGCAATTTTTAAAAACTGCTTGCTGGCTAGCGAGGGCGGCTGCGTCCACTAAGTACGCAACGGCTACTTGATCTCCCCAGCTATGAACTCGGTAATGAAAAACATTATGAAAATTTGTGGTCCCAGCGAGAAGATCTTCCATCATCTCATCTCGGGTTTTAACTCCAAGATCTGCAGCGATCATGTACAAGAGATGGGCATGACCAATCTCGTCTTGTGTCTTCGCTAAAGCAGTTAACTTGCGATGAAGACCGGGAGCCTTAGGAATCCAATCCCTTTCAGTCAACCCTCCCATGTACTCGCTATTTGCATGCAGCTCTATGAACTTAAAAACAGCGAGTCTGTAGACATCTGGCATCTCGTCAGATGGCTCAACTATCCCACCATCCACGACAAAGGCCTCAAAGTCCTCCAATGACTCCCATGTCTTCATAGCTAAATACTTCCAATCATCAA
>DMOB01000151.1:1823-4549 GCA_003452475.1 Acidimicrobiaceae bacterium
TTACCAACGAACGTTCGTTGGTAACTGTACCAGTCGCTCAAGTAATCTCAATACCCGACCTCTTAGCCCATTCAACTATCACTTCTTCGTAGTTGTGCGTACCTCTCTTGTAAGTAGCTATATCAGGTGGCATTCGAGCTAATCCTCTTACTAATGATCTCAAAGCAACTGGTTCATCGAGCAACTCGCGCAGAGGTTGCTGCAGTATCCGGATAGTGAAGAGCACGGAATCTGACATAGGGAATTTTCTAAGCGTTTGATATTCAACTCTCAGAAAAACTTTATCTCCTGCATTATCACTAGTTATTTCTGTCTGAGCTTCTTGACTGCGAGTGTAGGGTTCGAGTCGAAGAGAAGACCTGTCACTAAGCGTTCTATTGGATCTCCAAACGGGTGCTTCAGCCCGAAGCCTGTCGAAAAAGACGTTCATCGATTTAGATAAATCTGTCGAATATCGCGGCACAGGTTCATGAATTTCATCGAGGCTTTTCCCAAACTTGGATTGCACATCCCAGCTAGTTGGAAAAGCCACGGCGCACGCAACCATTACCCAAAGACCATTTTTGCGAGTCATTACACACAAGTCTTCTTGAACGATGAGTCGTGCGGCTTCAATTATCTCTCTACCTGCAGGAACAAAAGTTTCTGCTTCGCTAAGCGAGCAATGAGCACAAATAGCCGCATAAATTTCTGCGCACGCTCCCTCAGACCCTTCTTCGCAATAGATAATTTCATCTCGACGTTCTACCAACTGAAGTCTTAGCTCAGCTAAGTCAACCTCGAAGCGGGCGTCTTTGATTAGCCATTTATCAAGTTCGAGTGGACGCACACCCATTCTCCAATGAAATGGATCTGGCTCGTCACGGACAAAGTCAGCAGCTAACATCTCTGGCAGTTCAGCACTCGCCGGTCGACCAAAGTTGAACCGCCCGGCTTAACAACCGAAAAATTTTATCTTTACAACCATCCAATACTTCCCATATTTCCTCCAGTGATATTTCGCCCTCTCCATATCCAGCCGCCGAGTTCGAGACCACTGCAAGCGACGAATAGGGAATATTTAGTTCTCGTGCAAGCGCAACCTCTGGGTAGCCAGTCATTCCGACAAGCTCGGCTCCCATATTTGAAAACATTCTGATTTCTGCCGGTGTCTCAAAGCGCGGTCCATTGGTACAAACATAAGTTGCACCGTTTCGCACGGTAATCGCCTCTAGATCAGCCGCTTTCGAGAGAAGAGACCGCAATGACTGGTCATACGCTGTGGTCATATCAGTGTGGCGGACTTCTCCAGGTTGATCAAAAAATGTGCTTAGCCTCCCTTGGGTAAATTCCAAAAAGTCACTCACTAAAAACAGTGAGCCGGGACCTTCATTTAGGACTAACGAGGCAACCACGTTTACGGCAAAAATTGCTTCTACGCCTAGCTGCTCAAGCGCCTTAACATTCGCTCGATAGTTAATTGAACTCGGAGGGATTGAATGGTCGCCACCATGGCGCGCCACAAAAGCTATCTGCTGACCATTCCATACTCCTAAACTTACCGATGCTTCACCGTAGGGAGTTTTCACCTGCTGATCAGATCGATTCATTAGATCGGGAAGTGCATAGAATCCGGTTCCGGCAATAATTCCAATCATGATCTATCGTCGCATGGAATTCGCTTCAAGGCGATGCTTACGTTCCAGATTCTTGAGCGAGTCGAAGCCCTCTAGCTTTACATTGTGTTCGAGCAAGGTTTTCATCTACCGTTAAGCACTCGTGTCCGCTGACTACTTTTTCTCCCTTTACCCATACGTCACTCACTAAACGGCGGCCAGCAGCAAAAGCAATACTTGAGATTAGCTCTGATTCTTTCGTGGCTGGAATAAAAGCCGAGTCCTCAAGATCGAGCCGGATCATGTCGGCCCAATGACCCACTTCCAGTGAGCCAACATCGGCTAGACCTAATGCCTTGGCCCCATCTCGGGTAGCCATACAGATTGCATCTTTGGCATCAAGAGTTGTCGAGTCAAGAGAGCTCACGCGCGAAAGCAATGGAGCAATTTTTATTTCTTGCCACAGATCGAGGCTGTCATTAGACGCTGGGCCATCGGTTCCTAAAGCCACAGTTATACCCAATTCACGCATTGCCTTAATATCAGCTACGCCCGAACCCAGTTTCATATTACTTAAAGGGCAGTGGGCCACCGCAACGCCATAATCGGCATAGGACGCCAAATCTTCTCGAGTTAACCACACACTATGAGCCGCAAGAACTTTGCCCCCAAAAACTCCGGACTCGCCAAGAATTCTCACCGTTGATAAATCCTCATGTAGGCGTTCTAATTCCGAACCCTCATTGGCTGTTTCAGCTATATGAATGTGCAACAAAGCACCAAGGTCACGAGCAGCCGTCGCTACTTCAGCACATATTGATGCCCCTAGGTCATATGCCGAATGAGGGCCAAACCCTACGGTCACACCTTTTTCCGGATTGTTGTACAGGCGGTGGAAATCGGCTATCTCATCTATTCTTAGGATCGCAGATTGATTCGAGTCTGCATGCAGAACTGAAAGAATTCCAGGTGTCATAACTATTCGAATGCCAGCGTTAGTAGCAGCTTCAACTATCTGCTCTTCATGGATATACATCTCGCATGTCGTTGTAATACCTGAGCTCAGCATTTCCGCAGATCCGAGCGTCATCCCCCAATAGGCATCCGATGGGGTCATAAGCCCTTCGCGCG
>DMOB01000236.1:0-1320 GCA_003452475.1 Acidimicrobiaceae bacterium
GCTCAACGCTATTGAATCACAAGATGTTGTTAGCAGATTCCAATCCGAGCGAGAGAATATCAACGCTCTGATTGGTTCTCCCAATCAGAAAGAGGCGATTAACGCCTACTTTGAAAAACGGGCACCGAAGTTCAGCTGATCGTATATTTTAATGGAGCGACTGGAGACATAGCTATGAGCATTGAAGCACTCATGGAGGAAGCGCGAGAGATAGCTGAGACTGCCGGTGCGCTTACTTTAAAGTGGTATCAAAAAAATGACTTAGAAGTTAATTACAAGGTCGATGGGACTGAGGTAACAGAAGCAGATCGTGCAGCGGAAGCAATTATGCGCGAGCAGCTGCTGAAACGGCATCCTGGTGACGCAGTCCTTGGAGAAGAAAATGGTGGTAGTTTTAGCACGTCACACAGGACTTGGGTCATAGACCCAATTGATGGGACCCGCGGTTTTGTCAAAGGAGTACCTTTATATTCGACGCTATTAGCATTAGTCGACGAAGACGGACCTCTAGTAGGCGTTATCCATTTGCCGGTTCTCGGTCTGACAATGGTGGCAGGACGGGGAGAAGGGTGTTGGCTAGATGATCACAGGTGTTGGGTTAGTTCGCACCCAGTCTTGGATAAGGCACTGGTGAATACTAGTAGCTATGAAACTTTCACTGAAAAGAACTTCGAGCGCTTGAAAAAAACTGGCGCGGTGATGCGAACATGGGGAGATGGTTACGGCTATTTCTTGGTGGCGTCTGGCCGGGCAGAAGCAATGGTTGATCCAGTTTGTTCAGTCTGGGACTTAGCACCAATTCCAATAATTATCGAAGAGGCAGGCGGTAAGTTTTCCGATTTACTCGGAGAGTCAGCCTTGAAACTCGACCAAAAGGCAAACAATCTTAACGGCCTTGCAACGAACGGCTTAGTGCATAAAGATCTTTTGACTACCCTTGGGAAATCATGAGCAACGAAGAACATAAGCTTAGTCCGCCGCCGTGGATTATTAGGGCGATTATCGCAGGCCTTTCGTTGGCAGTCCTGTGCGGTGCGCTTGTTTGGGCAGTTTTGCGTATCCGATCTTTTATTATTGTCTTACTAGTTTCGTTGTTTCTCTCATTCGCTATAGAGCCCGCTGTGAATTGGCTAGCAAGGAGAGGTTGGACTCGGGGACTGGCTACGTGTGCAGTGTTTTCAGTTATCTTTATTTCAGTTGTGGGCTTCGTTGCGGCGATGGGTGCAGTGCTTGCGGACCAAATTGGTTTATTAGTGAACCAAGCCCCAGGCTATATCGAAGAGATAGAAGTTTGGCTCAACGATCAGTTCGGCGTGACCA
>DMOB01000236.1:1618-2534 GCA_003452475.1 Acidimicrobiaceae bacterium
GAAGTTTGGCTTAAGGATCAGTTCGGTGTGACCATAGAAACTGATGAGCTAATTGCAGAGTTTTCAGATGGCGGCTCGGCAGCGACGCTCGCTTCTAATTTTGCCGGCGACTTAGTATCTATTGGAACTGCCGTGGTTTCAGCATTCTTTCAATTACTCACACTCTTGTTGTTTACGTTTTACTTGGTAGTCGATGGTCCTAAATTACGTCGACTGATATGTTCTGCATTGAATCCGAGTCGGCAGATAGTCGTGCTGCGCGGCTGGGAGATAGCTATTGATAAGACCGGTGCCTACATTTACTCACGTGCTTTGCTAGGTGTCGTCTCGTTTATTTTCCACTGGATTGCTTTTGCAGCGTTGGGAGTCCCATTTCCCGTGCCGTTGGCTTTATGGGTGGGTCTGATGTCTCAATTCGTTCCGGTATTAGGTACTTACCTAGCCGCGATTTTGCCGGTTCTCATAGCGCTTTTGAACGAACCGGTTACTGCTCTTTGGGTATTGCTGGCTATTCTCTTGTATCAACAAGTTGAGAATTATTTATTTTCGCCGCGGATTACTGCTCAAACTATGAACATTCATCCTGCGATTGCTTTTGGCACAGTTATTATAGGAGGTTCTTTGCTCGGCGTAGTTGGCGCGCTGTTAGCTGTTCCTGCAGCTGCGACATTCCAGGCCTTTGGATCTACTTATGTTAAGAGGCATGAATTAATTGAATCAGATCTTCTCACTGAAGAAATTGCTGAAGAAGGCGAAGCCTAGTCGCTGCCATTGCTCTAATGAAACTCTTCACGTAGTGCAAGGGTAGCTGCATGCCAGCCACACATACCGTGAACACCTGCACCTGGCGGAGTGGAGGATGAGCAGATGTAGTGACCTTTAGGGCCAAGTTTGTAAGGGGCAGCCGAGAAGAAAG
>DMOB01000270.1:0-7484 GCA_003452475.1 Acidimicrobiaceae bacterium
AGGTGGGACTTGGGGAACAAGCTGGATCAACACTGTATGAAATTCTGGAGGAAGATTATTTTCTTCCTGATCTAGGACTTAGCGTGAAAGAGCAGCTAGCGCTGGAGGTAGCTGCATCAATGGTTCAACTAGATACAGCATGGGATGAGCAAGCTCTTATCAAAATAGCTGATGGGGAGCCATTGCCTCCCTCTCCAGCAGTTGCTCAACTAGCTGCAAGCGCGGGTATCGAAAAACTTTATGAGGCAGTAAGAAGCAGAGCTAAGGTCTACTTTGACTATCGAGGCGTTTCGCGAGAGGTGGAACCCTACGGCCTTCTCCACAGAGGAGGTAATTGGTACCTACATGGTTCGGACTCAGAAGAGCGGAAAAACTTCAAAGTCATTCGAATACAAGGCGAAGTTAAATTGGGGGAAAAAGGTGGCTTCCTCGCCCCGGCTGATTTTGATGCTGCTAATGCAATGTCATCTGACCCATTGCTTATAGGTGAAGAAACAGAAATTCTCGCAACGGTTAAAGTTGACGCGTTTATGGCGAAACGTGTCGCAAGGACCCGCGGCAGGATTGTAAAAACAAATCCAGATGGATCCATTCTCCTAGAGATCCCGGTTCGCAACCCGATGGCTTTTCGATCTTGGCTACTTGGGCTCAGAGATCATGCTGTAGTAGTTGAACCGAAAGAAGTTCTTGAAGACACTATCCAATGGTTAACTGAAATTAAAGGCCACTAGTGCAGCGCGAAACCGTTGAGAGCCGTTTGCCGAGGATCTTGGCCATGGTGCCATGGATAGTTGAACGAAATGGGGCTTCTATTGAAGAGGTAGCTGCACGCTTTAACCTCAACGAGGAGCAAGTCGCAGCTGAGTTGCTAGCGGTGCAGCTTTATGAAATTCCTCCATACGGGCCCGACAACATGTTAGGCATAATAGTAGATGAGGATGGGTGGGTAGGGGTCGAAGCACCGTTGTTCACTCGAGCCCGACGGTTCTCACCACAGGAAGGGTTCGGCCTATTAGCTACGGGGAAAGCTGCGCTAGAAATACCAGGTGCTGACTCAGACGGTGCTTTAGCCAGCGCTATAGAAAAATTAGAGAACGTAATTGGTCAAAGAACTTCACTCGCCATCGACTTAAATGCACCTGATATTTTTGAGCAGCTTCAAATTGCTACAGAAGCTAAAAACAGACTTCAGATTGATTACTACAGTAAATATCGTGATGAAATTAGCACGCGGGTTATAGATCCATTTGAACTTGTTGCGCGTGATGGTCGTTGGTATCTGCGGGCTTATTGTCTAGTAGCTAAAGGCCATCGAACTTTCAGGATAGACAGAATTGATAATGTTGCTGAGACGGGCGAGACTCATGAAAGTATTGATCCTGGACACGAAGCGTTTGTACCGGGAAGCGATTCGGTGATCGTGAAGATCGCGGTTGCGGCTGATAACGCATGGATCCTTGAAGCCTACCCGCTTGAGTCAGTCGTAGAGAATAATGATGAGCTGATTATTTCTATCGCTGTTACAGGAAAAATGTTTCTGGAGACTTTAATGCTGAGGCTTGGTTCTAGCGCTCGACTAATTGATGATGGAGGATATGGAAACGTTGCAGTGGAGGCGGCTAATCGTCTTCTTTCTAAATATCTTAGGTAGTTGAGGAATTGCAGGCAGTTCCAATTGGAGCACTTGTCAGCAGAGAAGATTGGTAATTGCAGATGATCTCTACACGTGCCAGAGTCAGGTCAGTGTTTGGCGCAGCTGTTCGAGCATTGTCTCGAACTCTTAGTAGCGCTGCGGCAATTGGGCCTTACGATGGTCCGGCAAAGCGATATGGCTTGTTTGGTCATGGCAGCATCATCGGTTGGCCCGCTGGGAATCAGTATGGAGAGCGTTGGATTCATATAGGCAAAGACACCTTAATTTCTTCACACGTGACGCTCTCGGCGGGAATGATGCCTGGTCAAGAGATGCTTACAGACCCAGTCGTCATAATCGGAGATAGGTGCTTAATTGGCCGAGGAACAGCGATAGTGGGCCATTACCGCATCGATATTGGTGATGATGTGTTTACTGGCATGAATGTGTATATAACTGATCAAAATCATGGCTATGAAGAACTGAATATACCTATTGGTATCCAATCGCCAAATGATGATCCTGTAGTCATAGGGTCAGGCAGTTGGATTGGGTCTGGCGCTGTTATATTGCCCGGCGCGAGGATAGGGCGACACTGTGTTATCGGGGCGAATTCGGTTGTCCGAGGAGAGGTGCCAGATTTTTCGGTTGTTGCTGGAGTTCCGGCGAAGGTTATACGTTTTCATAATGGAGAACGCTGGACACGTCCCTAAGACTCCCGGGAAGTATTGAATTTATTTAGGGTGTGCTACTCCCAATGAAGATCGGAGACTACTGCGTAATGATCAGAGGCAATAACTCCGTTAACGGGTTTATCCCCGGCTAAATAAGTTGCAGTAGGATTTCCTAATGGTTTAGGTCGTGGCCAAGAAACGAAAATATAGTCAAGTCTTCTTTGTGGCCATGCTGGGTTCACGACGTAGGGGTTGTTGCGGTCCCAGGTGTAGCCAGGGCTTTCCTGACATTGCGGCCACGCGTCGGACATAACTAGCCCTGGTATAGGTGGTGGGGCTTCTCCAGTTAGAAGCCTTATCTCGTCTGAAGTTGGGATTGAGTTAAAGTCTCCGGCGAGTACAACTGGAAAACCATTTAGATCTCGTAATTCATCGACGAGTTCTAGAACGGCTTTTACTTGAGTTTGGCGCACTGAGCTTAGATCGAAACGGTGATCAAGATGAGTGCAGACAACTGGTATAAGCTTCTCTTCCCGCAATATTTTAGCGGTCAGAGCATATCTTCGTCCTGGACCATCAAGCGGCGGAAGATGGTGGCTAGAAGATTCTTGAATCGGAAATTTTGAGAGAATGGCATTTCCGAAAGAATGTCCTTTGTACCAGTGTTCTGGAGTTCGCACGTGATGCATGTGGAGTTTTGCAGCAATTTCTGCGGCTTGATCAACTCCGCTTTCTTCACTCCAAATTTCTTGCAAACAAATAATGTCTGCGTCAATGTTTTTCAATGTTGTCAAAATGGCTGGTTGACGCTCTTCCCATGGGCCAAATCGCCACCAAAGATTCCAAGTAACTACTCTCACGTTATTAAATCTAGTAGCTAGGTCTAGCTGAAAGGCCAAGGATGGTCGTATCTTGGAATCGATGGTGGATTCAAATTACAGTCTTGGTAGCTTGCCTGAACTTTTTCAGAATTTAGGGCAAGTAGTGGTGTGTAAACAAGATGGCGATTTGGCAATGGATATTGCCGATTTGGAAGAAATCGTTGACCGACTCTGCCAAGGATTAGAAGAGTGGGGTGCTAAGCCCGGTGATCGTATTGCGGTCTGGTTACCTAATGGTGTGCCTTATATAGCTTTAATGTGGGCAACATCTCGTTTAGGATTAGTCCTTGTCTCTATTAATACTCGATATCGAAGTAGTGAGGTGGCGGACATAGTTGGACGCTCAGGAGCTCGACTCCTGGTTGTTGACCCAGGCTTCCTGGGAATAAACTTTCGAGGAATTCTTGCTGAGATCAAGCAGAGTGATTTATTGCTTGAGGGCGTAATAAGCCTTGATGACAATATTGAGTTGACATGGCCGACGATCAGATGGAGTGATCTAATCAGATCTGAGCGGTCCTCGATTGACCGTTCAGATCGAGATTTACCTTGGATTGTTTTTAGTACCTCGGGTACAACGAGCCAACCAAAGCTGGTCCTTCACAACCAATCTGGACCAGCTGATCATGCCCGAGATTTAGCACCTACTTTTGGGCAAGTCGCAATGGCAGCGGTCCCAATGTGCGGTGTATTTGGTTATTCGATGCTTCTTGGAGCTATGGGAGCTGGCTCAGATTTGATAACAATGCCAATTTTTGATGCTGATCTAACCGGAACGGCTATCGAGAAATATGGAGTAAACACTTTCCATGGTTCAGATGAAATGCTCGCTCGGATTATTCAGGTAGGAACCGACCTAAGTTCATTAGATGCGGTCGGTTATGCGCGTTTTAATAATGCGTTGGAGAATGTTCCTGAAGATGCTGCCAAAGCTGGGCTAAACGCTATTGGGCTATATGGCATGAGCGAAGTACATGCACTTTATTCACGCCGGAGTCTTCAACCCAAGGAAAAAATGTCTATTCCGGGAGGGAGTCTCGCCTCTGTTGAAGCTTCTGCCAGAGTAGTCGACCCTGATACCAACAAGGTCTTAGGAATTGGAGAAGAAGGAGAACTGCAGCTGAGGGGCCCCTCGCTCTTCGCTGGCTACCTTGCTAACGGAGGGGAAGACATAGATAGCACTTTAACATCTAAGCATTTTGATTATGACTGGTTCAAGACAGGTGATCTTGCGAGAATGGAAGATGAAGTTACCTTTGAGTATCTAGCGCGACTGGGAGATGTCCTACGGCTCGGAGGATTTTTGGTAAACCCGGCGGAGATAGAAGAGTGTCTTCTGAGTCAGGAAGGCGTAAATGCAGTTCAGGTTGTTGGCGTAGATTTGTCGAGTGGCCCAAAAGCTGTCGCATTTGTTGTGTCAGAACAAACTATTGATGCGCAAAAACTTCGTACTGAATGCCGTAGTAGGTTAGCGAGTTTCAAAGTTCCAGCTTTAATTATCCAGTTGAAAGAATTTCCCACTACCGAAAGTGCGAATGGAACCAAAATACAAAAAGTCCGGTTGAGAGATATAGCAATTGAGGCATTAAGTAATAACTAACACCGCCGGTGTCCCATGACCGTTCTACACTCACTGAGGTGCTTCTATATTCCTATGGGTTTAGTTCTAAGAACTCCACCGTTCCATTGAGGGCATACGCGTTAGCTAGGTTGGAAGAATTTTAATGAGCGATGATCGCCAAAGAACAGCAACCTCCTCTTTTGGAGTTTCTCGCAGAGAAGGACATGATTCATCTGCTTTCTACGCCAGGTTCACTCCACCTATTCTTTCTGATGATGATTTAATAAACCAAGCCCCAGATTTAGGCGACGGGTGTTTAGTCGGTGATTCCCGCGATATGCACCAATTGCCAGACGCTTGCGTAGCTTTAGTCGTCACCTCACCGCCATATTTTGTGGGAAAAGAATACGAAGATTCTATAGCCGCTACTGGTGATTCTCGAATTCCAAATAGCTATTTTGAGTACCTTTCGATGCTTGAATCTGTGTTCGCTGAATGTGTGCGGGTCCTAGAGCCTGGTGGACGATTCGCAATCAATGTAGCGAACCTAGGAAGAAAGCCGTATCGGAGCTTATCGGCTGACGTAATTCGAATTCTTGAAGATCTTGGGTTGCTGCTTCGAGGAGAAATCATTTGGCAGAAGAGCAAAGGCAGCAGCGGTTCATGCGCCTGGGGATCATTTCGTAGCGCTGCGAATCCATCATTGAGAGATACTACGGAACGAATAATAATAGCTAGCAAGGGACGCTTCGATCGGGCAAAGTCTCCAGCAGAAAGATTAAAATTAGGCTTACCGAACTCGAGCACTCTGCCAACCGACGAATTCATGGAAGCGACATTAGATGTTTGGGACATGCATGCTGAAAGTGCGCGTCGGGTGCAACACCCAGCGCCATTTCCAGTTGAGTTGCCAAGACGCCTAATTGACTTATATACGTTTGAAGGTGATGTGGTGCTTGATCCCTTTATGGGTTCGGGCACAACTCTGGTGGCATCAGTACTTACTGATCGTCGAGGAATCGGATACGATCTTGATTCTAATTATGTTGATGTAGCGCGAAATCGGGTAATGACAGCGAGAGCGAGAGCTTGGGCTCACCGGCAGCCTGCCGGACAACAGCCACCATTTCCAGAAATTGCTGAGGCCTTAAGTGCAGTAACAGATGAAGAGATAGCGGCTGATAGTTTTCAACGACAAGCTACTCGCGAGGGTAAGAAAGCCCAAGATATCGCAATGGGTGTGATCGAAAATTGCGGTTTTGTTATGTTGCAAAAAAACGCGAAAGTTCCTCGCGCCGGTGTGCAATATAATTTTAAAGTTGAGGACGAAGCTGGCGGTGAATGGTGGATAGATGTTTCGGGAGCATTCACTACTGTTCGGCCCGGTTTTGCAGAATAGATACTATTTGGAAAACATTGGGAAGAGCATCTGTTCTGAAGGCATATGACCCTGCAGCGAAAATACTTATTTTAACTTCGCACCTTCCGCGTAGCGGAAGTGAAGGCGATAAGGCTATGAGAGCAGTCAGTCCGTTTACTATTTTTGATGCTATTCCGATGTTTGATGATGAGGCTCAAGAACGCCTGCGTAGCTATGCGGCCGGAGGAGCGACAGTCCCGTTGCCTGGTTTTTGGAAATCGACTGAGATAGTTAATGGACTGGCCTGATGCTTGGAGTTGCTTATGCAGTAGTTCGAAGCGAGCCTCCCGAAGTCTTCCTTGCTACAGATGTCGAAGTTCTTCACCGGGTTCTTGCAGCTGAGTTAGTTGCTCGAGCTGCATCTGGAACTTTTGATATAAATGAGTTAACTGAGTTACGAGAAGCGTTATTAGAGGAAAGGTGGGGTGACGCAGTTTCGAGGTGGATAGCATGTTCTGGCATAGAAGTCAATGTATACACTCACCTTCATGTCTACAGCAGCGAAGATTTGCCGCCCGATTTGATTGGTGCTCAAATTCAGTTTTCTCCACTCTTTCAGTAGTAAAGTTTCAAGCAAATTACAGGTTGATTTGGTTATCGAAATGTCATGTAGATGACTCTTAGAGCAATAGCCGTAAGAGTCATTTTGAAAATTACGGCGAATTTTTCTTCGCTGACTTTGTCTGAAATCTTTGTGCCTGCCCAGCTCCCGCACACCACAGCAGCAAAGCCGATACAGATCAACGATGCGTAGGGCCTGTAGCTAAAGCTTGTACTTGCGAATAAGCCAACTTTGACTAAGTGCCCGAGTGTTTGAGCGCAAGCAAAAGTAGCGATAGTCGCTGCTTTGACTGCGAGATGACTCCGGAATACAGGAGCGATCGCTGGCCCTGTCACGCCGAACGGAATATTTAAAAAGCCAGCGCATGCCCCTAAAGGGATGAACGCGTTGAGCCCATGCCCAAGAAGTCGGCTAAGGCCTTCGAGAACAGTTGGCTTCCAGACCACTATTAGAGCAAATACCGCAATAGCCACTCTCCCTCCAGAACGTGGAAACAAATCGGCGGCAAGTAGGCCCAAAACGCCAGCCGGTATCAAAAATAAGGCGAATCGCCAAACTATGCTCCACCTAATGTGTTTTCGGCGCATGACAGCGCGAGAGGAGTTGGATGCGACCTGAATCAGCGCGTGCACCGGGATAGCATCCGTTGGGTCAAGGAACTGTAAAAGCACGGAGAGAAGAAGAATACCCCCGCCCAGGCCGGCGATGGCAGCGATTGTGGACCCAAAAAATGCTGATAGGCCAATGACCAGT
>DMOB01000157.1:0-3042 GCA_003452475.1 Acidimicrobiaceae bacterium
GTAGCAGACCGAATTATTTTTATGGAGGGAGGAGAGATTGTTGAGGTCGGGACTCCGGAACATTTCTTTGTAAGTCCTACTGAAGATCGAACCAAGCTCTTCTTAAGTCAGATTTTGTAGTTACTAGTTTGACTGTTCTGAGGGAGTAGCTTGCTCTTTTTCCCGGTCATAGGGATCGTCTGCTTCTCCATACGGAAGTTCTGCTTCCTGGTAGCACTCTGGATGGTAGTGCTCAACTCGATCCCATTTTTCATCTTTGTACACGTTGCAGATAACTTGTTCATCTCTAATTCGAGCACGAAATTTGATTAGTTCGTCGCACACTGCGCAATATGCAGAGTTACCAGCGTCAACAGTTCGTATCACAGCTCGACTTTGCCAAGTTTGTTTAGACGCTTGTTTGCTTGAAGATTTTGTTGCCATGGTCGACTTCCCGGAGAATTAAACTACTTAAAGTAATAAAAGGAAACTAGTCACTTATCGCGCGAAAGTGGTGGATATTCGCGCGAATCGCGCGAATATTTCGCGCGAAGGGCAAGATAATTTTATGTTTAACCTCTCTTCGCGCGAATATAAATTTACACCTTAGGATTTCGGTTCAACAATTCAGCCTGTATTAAGCGATATTTTGAATTGTTATACTTATTCGCGCTATGCGCGCGAAAAAGTAAATGAGGCTTATCTTTTTAAAGGCTTGTACTTGATCCGAGTAGGTGTCATTTGGTCCCCGAGGTCGCGCTTTCTGAAAGCTTCATACTCGCTGAAGTTTCCTTCGAACCATCGAACGTAGCTGTCACCTTCGAAGGCAAGAATGTGTGTCGCTACTCGGTCCAAGAACCAACGATCATGACTTATGACTACAGCACAGCCAGGGAATGCTTGAAGGCCGCTTTCCAGTGCTCGCAACGTATCAACATCTAGATCATTAGTAGGTTCATCTAGCAATAGAACATTACCGCCCTCTTTAAGTACCTTCGCTAGGTGCACTCGGTTCCTTTCTCCGCCGGAAAGATCGCCAACTGATTTTTGTTGATCCGCCCCTTTGAAGTTGAACGAAGCGACATATGAGCGTCCATTTAGTTCTCGATTTCCAACTTTAACGATGTCGAGACCATCGGTTATTTCTTCGTAGACAGTGCGACTATCTTCCAGAGAGTCTCTTGATTGGTCTACGTACGCAAGTTGGACGGTTGCGCCAGTTAACACTTCGCCGGAGTCAGGAGTGTCTTGACCGGTAATCATGCGGAAGAGGGTTGTTTTACCGGCACCATTTGCACCGATTACTCCGACAATTCCGGCTGGGGGAAGTATGAAGGAAAGGTCTTCTATCAGTAAGTCCTCGCCGAAACCTTTTGAAATCTTTTTGACCTCAATTACTTGATCACCAAGCCTTTGGCTCATAGGAATAGTTAGTTCTAGAGCGCTGGACTGTTTTTCGACTGACTCATGTTCAGCAACCAGTTGGTCATATGCCGTCAAACGAGCTTTGCTTTTAGCTTGTCGAGCTCTTGGTGCGAGTTTTACCCATTCGAGTTCCTGGGCGAGAGTTCTTTGTCGAGCGCTGGATTGACGTTCTTCATGGGCTAACCTTGTTTGTTTCTGTTCTAGCCAACCGCTGTAATTTCCTTCATATGGGTATGCGTGGCCGTGATCAAGCTCGAGAATCCAACCAGCGACGTTGTCAAGAAAATACCTATCGTGAGTGACTGAAACAACGGTGCCTCGGTAGTCCTGCAAAAATCTCTCGAGCCAAGCTACCGATTCAGCATCTAGATGGTTAGTGGGCTCATCTAGAAGTAAGAGATCAGGGTGAGAAAGGAGCAGTTGACACAAAGCTACTCTTCGTCGTTCTCCACCAGACAAAGCAGATACATCACTTGACCCAAGAGGAACGCGAAGAGCGTCCATAGCAATTTCTACTTGTCGTTCAAGGTTCCAAGCATCCGTAGCATTGATCTTATCTTCCAGGTCAGCCTGCATCGAGCCGACTTGTTCGAGGTCGGCATCTGGATCGCCCCACATGGCGAGGACTTCATTATATCGTTCTAGTAACTCTTGAGTCTCTGCAACGCCTTCCATCACATTTCCAAAAACATCTTTGTTGGGATCTAACTGTGGCTCTTGAGATAAAAGTCCTACTGTGTAATTCGGTGAGAGACGGGCTTCTCCAGTAAAGCCGTCGTCCAGTCCTGCCATGATCCTCAGAACGGAAGATTTCCCGGCCCCGTTGTGGCCGAGCACTCCGATCTTGGCTCCGGGCAGGAAAGACAAGCTGACATCTTTCAAGATGTCTCGATCAGGTGGGTAGAAACGATTTAGCTTATGCATCGTAAAGATGTAGTCGCTGGCCATTTAGATACTCCGAGTTGTCTGCGATCGAGTCTTCTACAGTAGCGCCGGAACTTAGCTGCTGCTAAAACAAAAAGAAATTAGCTCAGTGAGAATCCGATGAGTTGTTCGAGCTCCTGAATAGCAAGGTCAGGGTCAACTACTTTTATAGCTGACATGCCTAGCGCTGCAGCCGGCTTACAGTTAATCCCTAGATCGTCTAGGTAGACGGCCTCAGTGGGATCTATCTCCATTTGATCGCAAGCAAGTTGATAAATCCTTGGATCGGGTTTTCGGAGGCCAACTTTGGCGGACTCAATAACAACCTCAAATAACGTCATTACTTCTGCAACTGCTGATGCTTGATCTTTTGTTCTGCTCATTCCTGACCCGTGCCCAGATTTCATATTATTTGTTATACACCCGACACGGACATTGTCTTTTAACACTTTTAGGGCAGTAACCATTTGAGGACGAATATCACCACTTAAGCACTGGAGAACGGAGTGGCCCGATAGCGCAAACCCTGCTTCATTTGCCTCTTGTTCAAATAATTCACAAAATTGGTCGATGCTGACTTCGTTTCTTTCCATCTGAGCCCAGGCGTTTTCATTAGGGTTCGTCGAGTTAATTGCGCGAATGATACCATCGGGCGCGCCTACGGCTTTTTCGTACCGGGTGAAAGCTTCGAATGGGCTCGCCGTAATTACTCCG
>DMOB01000018.1:0-3196 GCA_003452475.1 Acidimicrobiaceae bacterium
ATACTCCGTCAGCCACACTATTCGTGTCAGCAACGTCCATTGTTATGGGACAGGCGATTCCGCCGGCAGCATTAATCATTTCTACGGTTTCATCTGCTCCGGCTTTGTTTAGATCAGCAACGGCTACTTTGTTGCCTGCCATTGCAAGACCCAGACAAATTTCGCGACCTATTCCGCTGCCTCCACCTGTTACTAGAGCGACTCTATTTACCATTTATGTTCTCCTTGTAGAACGTGCGACAGCGCCCCACTTATCAATTGATTCAGGATCTTTTTTCATTTGCTCTTCGGTTAAGTACATGACCACTCGAGAGGCTGTAGACGAGTAGCGGGCTTTCAGGGCATCAGCCATCTCATCCCACTTTGCAACCAATGCAAAATGTTCAACCATATCGTCAGTGATGATGTCAGCCATACCCTGTAGATCTCCCTGTTTCATCTTCGCACCTAATGCACCAGTGATGCCTTGGTATCCAAGATCTTCAAATTGAAATGCATAGTTAGGAGTAGAGCCATAGAAAGCGATTTGCGTTTTGGCTCGATGTAGATAGGGAGCTCGCTCCTCAGGAGTATCTCCTGCAATAGCGAAAACGGGAACTATTAAATCAATATCTGACTTGCTGCGGCCGGACCGATGCGCACCTTCTTCTATTTCTGGTAAAAGTCTTTTGTTTATGTAGTTCATTGAATGCATAGGGTGAACGTGAACACCGTCAGCGACTTCGCCAGCCACCTTATTCATTATTGGGCCTACCGATGAAATATCTATCTTTACGTCTCCATATGGGTGATGCCTTGGAGTCCACTGATCGGGAAGCAATGACAAATTGTAAAAATCGCCTTCATGTTTTAATTTTTCCTGACCATTAAAAGCTCTGATGCAAGCTTTCACTGCAAGGACGTAGTCTCTTAATCGTTTTGCTGGTTGTGAAAATTCTGACGAGTAGCGCCTAACAATGTGGCCTTTGACTTGGCTCCCTAAGCCGAGTCGAAATTTTCCTTGTGTTTCTCCTGCCAATTCCCACGCAACTTGAGCAGAAACCATGGGACTTCGAGGAAAGGCCACAGCTATTCCAGTGCTGAAAGTAAGGCTGGGAGCAGCTATTGCTGCTGCCGTTATTTGCATCCAAGGTACTTGGCCAGTTTCGGTGTAAAGCATTCCGGAGAAGCCCTGTTCCTCTAATGTTTTAGCAAGCGTTGTAGCACCGTTCCATGTAGATGAACCAGTCATTAAATCGAATTCCATTATGCTTTCCCCTTTCGTGAACAGTTCAACTGTCCGGTATATCAAATAGAACTCAATATAGAAGATTCATCCAACTGAAGCTCTTGGGATCTAACGTATTGGGTTATGGACAGAGATTGGTTATTACTTGGTGATGTTGTTGACAGGGCAGCTCGTTTGTGGGGCGACCGGTGTGCCCTTATCTTTGGCGACCAAAGGTATAGCTATAACGAACTATCCAAAAAAGTTGACGAGGTAGCCAAAGGCCTAATCTCTCTTGGTGTTAAGAAAGGCGACCATGTCGCAGTCTGGATGACAAATCGTCCAGAGTGGCTTTATTTGATGTATGCCGTGCCAAAAATCGGAGCGTGTTTAGTGCCCTTAAATACGCGCTATAGGACAGATGATGTTTCTTATACTGTGATCCAATCTGAAAGCCAGTTTTTGATAGCAGCAGATCAATCTGGGCCAATTAATTACGGTGACATGATCAAAGAGGCAAGCGAAACAATTTTCGATGCTGGACATCTACGAAAAATCATAATGCTCGGAATAACTATTAATGGTGCAACTGCGTGGGAGGAACTTTTGAGCGGCGCTAATTCTGTTAGTGATCAAATGCTTCGTGAAAGAGCCAGCGAGGTTCTAGTTACTGATCGAATGATGCTCGCGTATACCTCAGGTACCACAGGACACCCGAAGGGTGTAATCCATTGTCACAAGCCTGTTAAAAACACCTACGAACGTGCAATGTTGCTTGGCCATACAATGAACGATATTCATCTAAGTTATTTGCCACTTTTTCATGCTTATGGGTTCAGTGAAGTTGCCTTAATGGCAAGCCTCTCCGGAGGTTGTCAAGTTTTATTCGAAACGTTCGAACCTAGCGAAATCTTGGATGCTGTAGAGAAAGAAAAAGGAACAGTCCTTCACGGATTTGATACTCATTGGGCAGATCTGTTGCGAGCTCAAAGCGAGAAAGAACGAGATGTTTCCAGTCTTCGGGTTGGGACTCTTCCTGCAGGAATGAAGTCCTCAGTACCTGTGGCTCAGGCTGCTCAGGAAGTTTTTTGCCCTACGACTAGCGGTTTTGGTATGAGTGAAAGTTGGGCATTCGTTGCTTCCAGTCATGTTAGCGATTCGCTTGAGCAGCGAATTGAAGCTTCTGGATACCCTATGTATGGAATTGAGTTTGAAATCAGAGACTTAGAAACTGGGGAAAGCGTTGCTTCCGATAGGGAAGGGGGACTTTTCGTTCGTGGCTACACAGTTACTGAGGGGTACTGGAGAAAGCCAGAGGCAACCGCTGAAGTTCTGTCTCCTGATGGCTGGCTAGACACGGGGGATATAGCTAAAATCCGTGCAGACGGCCACGTAGTGTTTGTGGGGCGACACAAGGACATGCTTAAGGTGGGCGGCGAAAATGTTTCCCCTGCTGAGGTAGAAGGTTATTTACTAGGACTTGAGGGCTTAGAAGAAGTAGCTGTTGTTTCCTATCCTGATGATCGCTTAGTTCAAGTACCTGTCGCCTTCGTTGTGCGATCAAATGATATTGCTGGTGATGCGATAATAAACGCGTGCAGAGGCCGTATAGCAAGCTTTAAGATTCCTAGGCACATAATTTTTGTTGAGGCTATGCCGACTACACCATCTGGCAAGATACGAAAAGTCGAGCTCAGAGAGTGGGCGTTAAATATGGTGGTTAAGTAAATAAAAATCAGTAGATAAAAATAAGTGAAAAACTATTTGGGGTCTCATCAATTGATGAGACCCCAAAACATATAACTATTTCGTTTTGTTGTTACTTAGGCACCCGTGAATGTTGGGCCACCAAGCGTGTATGAGGAAGCTAGACCTTCAGCTTTTTCACTCTCACGCGTTTTAGCTTCAGCGCGTGCAACCACATTGTGGTGTACTTCATCGGGTCCATCGGCCAAGCGCAAGGTCCTTTGCGAATGCCACATATCAGTC
>DMOB01000273.1:0-2948 GCA_003452475.1 Acidimicrobiaceae bacterium
ACATCCCTTGTGCAGTTTCAGGCCGCAGATAAACCTCCGTTCCAGCTCCCTCAACCGGTCCTGCACTGGTTTTAAACATCAAATTAAATGCTCGTGCTTCGGTAAATGTTCCTTCTTTACCGCAGGTAGGACATACGTTAGGGTCCTCGAGCTGATCTTCACGATGACGCGTTTTGCAAGCAGTGCAGTCAACTAGCGGGTCCGTAAAATTCGCTAAATGGCCCGAAGCTTCCCATATCTGAGGTGGGCTAAGAATGGCAGCGTCTAAACCAACGACATCGCTACGCATCTGAACCATTGACCTCCACCAGGCATCTTTGACGTTTCGGAGCATCAAAACGCCGAGAGGGCCATAATCGTAGGTGCTCCGGAACCCTCCATAAATTTCTGCAGAAGGGAAAACGAACCCTCTTCTCTTGCAGAGGTTTACAACTTGATTGAAAAGTGTTGGTTCAGAAGAAGCCATGAAGATTCAGGCTACCGAACCCGAACAGTTCCGCCATCTTCTTTGATACTTACATCTTTAGCGAATTTGTGGTCTCTTATTACTCAAACCTAATTACTTTATTTTCAGATTCTCAAGGAGTGGATATGCGCTTAGATGGAAAAGTGGCAGTAATCACTGGTGGCGGTAATGGTCTCGGCAAAGCCTGCGCTCAGAAATTCGCTAAGGAGGGCGCGTCTGTAGTGGTCGCTGATCTTATTGATGAACTCGGTGAGCAAACAGCCGACTCGATTAACACGACCGGCGGAACCGCAACATTCGTCCATTATGACGCTGTAAGCCCATTAGATAACCAGGCAATGGTTGACCACGCCTTATCTACCTTCGGATCTATAGACGTTGTAGTCACAGCCGCAGGGGTTAGTCATTCCGAGTATCGAAGCGGTGACCAAGAAGCCGACGTTAAATTTATTACTCGTCGGGCTGACTACTTAGAGAACCCTCATAAAGAATTACTGGAACTCGAACTTGAAGATTTTCGCAAGGTAATGACGATAAATCTCGATGGAACCCTCTTAGCAGCTCAGGCCTGCGCCGCACCAATGATCGAAGCAGGAAAAGGCGGATCGATAATTACTATTGCCTCAATCGCGGCGAAACACCCTGATGCAGGACCAATTCCCTATGTTTGTTCAAAATCTGCTGTTTGGATGTTGACTAAGAAACTTGCCCGACTTTTAGCGTCAGTAGATATCCGTGTAAACGCCATCGGGCCTGGCTTTATCGACACTCATATGACTAGCTTGATCGACCTGTTGCCCAAAGAACGGTTTGAGCAATTTTTTTCGAATATTCCAATGAACCGTAAAGGCCTACCATCAGAAATTGCCAACACAGCACTTTTTTTAGCTAGTGATGAGGCTTCTTATTTCACTGGTGAAATTTTGCATCCCGATGGTGGCTACTTCACCGAGTAAAGTTAGGCCCATGGTGATCCGAGACCACACAATTGCTTTTATTTGCTTCGTTTTAACTTTTGTTGTTTGGTCACAGCCAATCACTATGTTTGAGACTAGTTATGAAGGAATCGATAATGATTTAGTAGCTTGGGACTGTCCGAAACCGATAACGAACCCCTCCCCCGCTGCGGTCGATTTAGATAAACTTCGCATTAAAATCTCAGCATCGAAGCCCGGAGACATTGTCGAAAGCTGGCATCCTCAGTGCAAAGCGTTGAACAGAACTCAAGTGGTTCTCGGATTTCTATCTCTAGCAGGTGCTATTTGGAAGACAATCATTTGGCGTCGATCAACTTCAGATAAGCGCGCTGAGAAGAAATTCGCGAAACTTCACTCACAGACTTCTGGCCGACCTAAAGGACTGCTTAGTTGAAACTCGTTTTCAACTAAATAGTTCGGTACTTCGCAAACGACGATCGACGTTAAATTCCCACAAGCGGTGGACAAGAGTAGCTACTTCCTCAGTAGCGGCTCCTTCTTTAACTTCCAGAACCGATGCTAATCCGCCACCTAAGGTAGCTCTCATTAGACCAAGCGCTTGCCCAGAAATTTTCAAACCTCGCCGGTGATCTACGCAGGTTACACCGCCCAATGCGGGATCGAAGTACTCAAGTTGTAATGCTTCCCCTCCCACCACGCAACTATCTAACGACGGCGCTAGACCTTCGTGAGCCAACAGCTTTAGCAGAAACGCCGGCACCAACATTGGCGAATTTGAGGCGTTTAAGGCCTTCAGCACGCCGCATAGCATGTGGTAGAGCTTCGGGTCATCTTCGCCGTGCTCGGCAATCTGGTCTATGGCCTCTGCGACGGTCATAGCTTTAGTAAGGCGATCAAGTTCTCCTGTTACCTGAGGCCAGTAGTCCCTCGTCTCTACTTGAGTCACAATGTCAAGTTCGCCACGGCCTCGGTAGAACTGAAAATCAAGATGCCGAAGGAGTTCTAGTCTCCCACCGAAGCGACTCTTGGTTTTGCGCACTCCTTTCGCAACGGCGCGCACTTTGCCATTTTCGGCGGTAACGACTGAGATAATACGGTCCGACTCTCCAAGCTTAAAAGTTCGAACAATCACACCGCTATCTCGATAGTGCTTCATACCGACAATTACCAATCCGCCCTGTTGATCACCGATTCAATCCGCCAAAACGCCTATCACGTTCTTGATACACCAAAATTGCGTCGAATAAATGTTCACGACGGAAATCAGGCCACAATGTTTCGGTGAAGACCATTTCGCTGTAGGCGTTTTCCCAGAGCAAAAAATTTGAGAGGCGAAACTCACCTGATGTTCTCACCATGAGATCGACGTCAGGCATTTGTGGATCATAGAAATACTTTCGCAACTTCCGTTCATCGACCTTATGAGCCGGCACGTCATCTTCGATCATGGACTTGATCGCATCAATGATCTCCGCACGCCCTCCATAGTTAAACGCAATCGTAAAAGTTAGACCTGTATTATTTTTCGTCAGTTCAGTAGCTTC
>DMOB01000137.1:0-6110 GCA_003452475.1 Acidimicrobiaceae bacterium
TATTAAATACGACTTCCCCCGAAGCCACCTCACGCTCTGCCCCTATGAGTTCACCTTCGAAAACACTTCCATCTGCAAGGACTAAACAACCATATCTAATCGCACTCATACAACGACCTCACTATCAGTAACCACTAGCTCTCCTCGATATATCGTGTGGATCACGCGACCCGTAAGTATTTTTTCAAAATAAGGATTGTTTCGACCTCGGGAAACTTGCTCGCTAGCTTGAAACTTCCATGAGGCCTTTGGGTTCAACACAGTCAAATTGGCGACATTCCCCGGACGAACTAGATTGCCATGGTTTACGAAACCAGCGACTTTTGCCGGGCGCCAAGATAAAGCATCTAAAACTACTTCAAGTTCTAAGCCACAGGAGCCCATTAAGAGAGCTGCAGTAGCTTCAATTCCTGCTGCGCCTTTTGCTGATTTATCAAAGGGGAGTTCTTTTGCTTCAGCAGTGGCTGGGCGGTGGTCGCTCACCACGATATCGATAGTTCTATCTTCAACTCCTAAAATAAGTGCTTTTCGATCTTCGTCAGAACGGTACGGAGGCTCAGCTCGGTACATAGGGTCATAGGCGGCGCAATCTGAATCTGTGAACATTAGGTGCTGGATGGTCACAGAAGAAGTTATTTCAACGCCGTTCCGTTTGGCTTCTCGGAGTAGCTGAACGGACTCAGCTGCACTAATCCGATCTAGATGAACACGGGCTCCGGTAACGTGTGCGAGGTCAATAATGGCCGCAACTTCTGATGTCTCACTAACGCTTGGCTCCCCAGGAAGACCTAATATTGCTGACCACTTTCCCTCGTGCATTGCCCCATTAACATTTAGAGATCCAGATCGGGGACGAACTGAGATGACAGAACCACTTAAGGAATATTCCATTGCGTTACGCAACAAACTTTTATTTTCTATAGCTCCGCGATCGCTGAACCAGCGGACACCTTTAGTGCTTAGCTCCCGCAATGGAGCCAAACTTAACCCCTTGCCTCCGACTGTAATAGTGGCGCTCGCTCTCATCTCACAAATGCTCTTAGCAAAGAGCAATTCAGCTTCAGCTAGCATCGATGGGCAGTCAAGAACAGGGAAGGTATCTGAGCTATTTAGAACTGCAGTAAACCCGCCTCTTGCCGCCGCTCTGGAACCACTATCAACACACTCAACATCCTCGAAACCCGGCTCACCGAAGTTCACTGAAAGATCTACCAATCCAGCGGACATAACACACCCACTGATATCTATTTCTATGGCATCATCAGTTGGTTGTTTGACAATCATTCCATCTGAAACAGCCACATCTTCATAACGCCGACCACTCTGATCTACTACTTCTCCACCTTTGAAGAAATACGAAAGCAGTCGACTAGACAAGTTCTGCTCCGGATCCAAGTAAGAGGAAAAGCACAGCCATTCGAACAGCAACACCATTTGACACTTGACGATTTTTGAGAACTCTCGGATACTCATCAAGAACTGATCCAGTTACCTCCACTCCGCGCACAACGGGGCCCGGATGAGTGATGACAGCAATGTCTGATAATAGTTTTACACGCCTTTGGGTTAGGCTGAATTCTTCGATGTATTCACGCATCGAACCAATTGATCCTTCCGCCATCCGTTCTCTTTGCACTCTGAGAAGACCCAAAACGTCTAACGTCGGAAGAACTTGATCAAGGTCTTGGCTTACCCGAACTGGCCAGGTCGAAATATCTGCTGGCAGCAACGTAGGTGGTGCTATCAGCGTGACCGTGGCTCCTAAAGCCGTATATGCCTGAATATCGCTTCGAGCGACCCGGCTATGCAAAATATCTCCGACTAAACCAACATGTAGTCCCTGCAAGGAAGCTGCCGGACCAGCCGGTCCCCTGAAATGCTCGCACACTGTGTAGGCATCGAGGAGCCCCTGTGTAGGGTGCGCATGCCATCCATCGCCTGCGTTTATGACCGAAATGCCTTCATTCACCCATCGACTTATCTGTTGAGGAACTCCAGAGGAGCTGTGCCTCACGACTATTGCATTAATTCCCATTGCTTCGAGCGTTTCAACGCTATCTCGAATCGACTCACCTTTGTTCAATGAGGAAGAGCTCGCAGAAAAAGTCAGGACATCCGCAGATAGTCGCTTCGCAGCGACGTCAAATGAGAGCCGGGTGCGAGTCGAGTCTTCAAAAAACATGTTGGCTACAGTTTTTCCTCGTAGAGCCGGCACTTTCGGAATTGCCCTTTCCCCTACCTCGACGAATCGATCTGTGAGCTGAAGAATTGCTTGAATACCTTCGAGGTCAAGCTCTTCAAGCTCGAGAAGATGTTTCATCATTTTCTCATCACCCCAAGGAGTACTCCTTCAGGGTTTACATCAACTACTTCTTCGCGCCGTGTCGGAAGATTTTTGCCAACAAAGTCTGGCCGTATAGGCAGTTCCCTATGGCCTCGGTCTATGACTACCGCAAGTTGTACAGCTCGAGGTCTACCGAAATCATTTAACGCGTCTAATGCAGCGCGAATTGTTCTTCCGGTGAACAGAACATCGTCTACAAGCACCACGGTCTTAGCGGTGAGGTCCACTGGGATCGTAGTCTCTGCCTCCGGCATCACTGGACGAAGACCAATGTCATCTCGATAAAGGGCGACATCGATTGTTCCTGTAGGTACATCAACGCCTTCAATTTCAAACAGTAGCTGTGCAATGTGCTCGGCTACCTGAACTCCGCCAGTTTGAAGGGCAACAAGAACAATATTGTCTAACCCACGGTTTTTTTCTATTATCTCGTGACTAATACGCGTTAGCGCTCTATGAACTTGGGCTTGATCTAAAATAGTTGACGTGGCAACAAAAACGCCCCCGAATGGGGGCGTCATTCTTCTTTCGCGATCTGCCACGCGCATTCCTCCAGCCGTTTGAGCCTCACAGGACTCACTTCACGGTCAGAATCGCATGCTAGTCGCAGTTACCGAAGTTTCCGCTCATGGTATCTCACCTATTCAATAAAATTATTGTTGGTTTACCTGAGCCGCCAATAATCCATTCACGAATCTTCCGCTTTCATCAGTCGCCCCATATTGATGGGCTAGTTCGACTGCTTCGTTGATGATGACAGCTGCAGGCACCTCGGCATTATTCATCTCATAGATTCCGAGCCTCAGAATCCAACGGTCGAGTTTGCCTAAACGCTCCAATGACCAACCTTCGTGCAACAGCGCTTCGATTTGTTGATCGAGATTTGAAATATTTTCGTAGACGCCTACAGCGAGTCGAATCGCAAACGCGTCAGGTACGACAATCTGACTGTCTATTACGTCTGAAATATTACCCTCTTTGAAATCAGCCTCGTAAAGCATTTCTATTACTCGCTCCCGAGCTTCTCGGCGTTGCGTAGCTAGATCACCGGCAAACGGATCGCCTTCGAATTCTGTCACCCGTTGTCTCGTTCTATGTATTCTCCGCTACGCGTATCAATGCGAAGCCGTTCTCCGATTTCGATAAATAATGGAACCTGAACAGTTAAACCTGTTTCCATTGTCGCTGATTTTCGTGCACCGGACACTCGATCTCCTTGAAGTCCAGGCTCAGTTTGAGTTACTGCAAGTACAACAGCAGCAGGCAAGTCCGTGCCTACTATTTCTGTGCCATACATCTGTAGCACGACACCATTTCCTTCGACTAAATAATCCGGTGCATTACCTAGGGATGATTTCTCCACCTCGAGTTGTTCATAAGTTTCTATATCCATAAAAACCAGATCAGAGCCATCGTTGTATAAGAATTGCATCTCTCGCTTATCGATGATGGCTCGTTCCATTTTTTCACCTGATCGAAAGGTGCGCTCTACAACTGCTCCAGTCCTAACGTTGCGAAGCGTAGTGCGAACGAAAGCGCCGCCTTTTCCCGGTTTCACATGTTGAAACTCAGATATTTGAAACAAACCCTCACTAAGGTCAATGGTTATTCCATTTTTGAAGTCACTAGTCGATATCGACATACGGATTCCTTTATTGTTAGCGCTTATGCGATAACTGGGTCTTTGGGCGCAAGTGTTAACAGCCGGCCACCCTCCTGGGTAACCAAAATGGTGTCCTCTATACGAACACCTCCAAACCCGGGACGGTACACCCCTGGCTCCACAGTCACTACATGCCCGGCTTGAAGTTTTGTTTCATTTCTGGAATTCAACCATGGCGCCTCATGGATCAAGAGGCCCACTCCATGTCCGGTGCCATGAACAAACAGTTCTTCAAGCCCACAGTCAGCGAGTTTATTTCTACAAGCTGCATCGATTGCCGCGCACTCTGCGCTAGGGCGTACAGCCACAACTCCAGCGTCTTGAGCTTTAGCTACTGCGTCAAGCAGAAGCTGGGATTCTGAGCTTGGGTCACCTATGCAGTAAGTCCTGCTCATATCTGAATGGTAACCATCTATCACCGCACCAAAATCTAGAACTACTAAATCACCAGTTTTGATAGTTCTACCCGAAGGTCTCGCGTGCGGAAGCGCACTATTTGGGCCGCTAGCGCATATTGTCTCAAAAGAAAGAGCATCCGCTCCTTGGTTAAACATGGTCTGATCCAGCAATCTTGCAAACTCAACTTCTGTAGGGTTATTAGCCAGTTCTTGTTTAACAGCAGCTAAAGCAGCGTCTGCAATCGTTGCTGCAGCCTTAATCCGTTCTATTTCTGCATCATCTTTTACAGTTCTTAGGCCTTCCACTATCCCAACAGTTGGAATCACTTTCTTGTCGTCAAGAAGTTCTAAATACTTTCTAGCTTCAGTCCAGCTAAGGCTGTCAGACTCAAACCCAACGCTGCGGCAAGATTTCATATCAGTAACTAAAACGAGTTCTTGCTGTGGGCCACTTCCAATATCAACATCGAAAACTTTGCTACTGATCTCAGCGCTGACTTGCTCCTCGTAGCGTTTGTCCGTATAGATTTTGGCTTCATGTTCGTTGATAAACAGTCGAGCAGAGGATCCCGTGAATCCGGTCAGATAAAAGATGTTGACCATATCATTGATCATTAGTCCATCAATTTTGGAATCCTTCAGCAGCGTTCGAAGCCGTTTGACTCTTTGATGTCTGCTAGGAGTTATTTTTAGCACCGGCACCCTCGATGGCTCCTACTGCTATCTCAACGGCTCGAGCGTAACCGGGTCCGCCCTCGCCAGACACAGTAGCTATCGACACTGGTTCCACTACTGAGACATGTCTCCAAGCTTCCCTCTTTTTAGGGTTGGATAGATGCAGCTCGACAACTGGACCATCGAAGGCCGCTAACGCATCGTGAATTGACCAAGCGTAGTGAGTGAATGCTCCCGGGTTTATAATTATCGCCGCAGCAGTACCGCGAGCAGCTTGAATGGCTTCTACTAGAACTCCTTCAAAGTTAGTTTGCAGATGCTCAACGTCATAACCAGCCATATTGGCTTGCGTACGAGCAATCTGAACGTGGTCTTCGAGAGTTGATGTTCCATAAATTTCAGGCTCTCGCGTTCCAAGTAGGTTTAAATTTACTCCGGATAAGAGAAGTAGAACTGGATTAGACACACTCATAGATTGCCAGACATTTGGCCATTAGGCGACACCCGGTCAAGTCATTCACTGATTTCCATGAGTTTAAGGGCAGAAAGTAACGCTTCTCGCGGTATCCCAGAGACGACTTCTAGGCCAGCGGAGCTATCTAAAACGAATGTGAAACCATCGAAAGCTTTTTTGTCTTTGCTGCACAAATCAACTAGGTCTTCATGATTGACTTCCGGCGGCAGAACTGACGACAAGGAATAGGCATCAAGCACCGCCTGATGTTCGGCGACTCGATTCTCATCTATACGACCCAAAGTGAGAGCTAGCAACGCTGCATACTTAAGGCCAATTGCAACAGCTTCGCCATGTCTGAGATCGAAGCTGCCAGCAATTTCCAGAGCGTGCCCAAGCGTGTGACCATAGTTCAGTAGCGCTCGACCGGCGCCTTCTCTCTCGTCCGCGGCAACTACATCAGCCTTGATTTGTATGCAGGCGGCAATTCGTTGATCTAGAGGCAATTTATTTAGCTGTCTGCCACCCAAAAAATGGTATTTTGCTAGTTCACCCATTGCTGCCACCATCTCACGT
>DMOB01000303.1:0-4672 GCA_003452475.1 Acidimicrobiaceae bacterium
GTCAGTAAACCAGTCAGCGCTCAATAGCTGGTCTTGACCGGAACGCACTGGCTAACCAAAATGTTTAAAGAGTGCGGGTCTCCGCATCTGATCCCTTGTAAATGATTTCCCTCATTGCGTCCGAGGCCCGTTTGTGGAAACTTACGGCGTTGGGTTCTAAATCGGTCGAGGGTTGCGGGCAGTGTTCAAAATGTTGGTAGAGGTCTTCACCACGCACCAGTGAGGCACTGTCCCATTCACTAAGTGTCTGTTGTGTATGTGGCGGCATGTAATGAAGGGAGAGTCCGATTCTTCGGTCATTTGTTTTGTTCGGTCCGGATCCATGAGCGGTTCGAACGTTGTGGAATGAGACCTGCCCAGCTTTCAGTGCCATTGAAACTGTGTCAGTTTGGGAAATGTTGATCTCAAGCTCTTGGCCTCTGCTTAAGAGGTTATTTTTCGCGTAGGTCTCTGCGTGGTCCATGATCTCTTTGTGACTTCCAGGAATAACATTCATGCAGCCTGCGTCTTCGCTCGCGTCGCTGAGCGCTATCCAAATTGAAACCACATCTGAATTAGATAATCCCCAGTACTGAAGGTCCTGATGCCAGCCAACGTAGCTTGGGCTTTGAGCTTCTTTTATCCAGAACACTGAGTTCCAACAGAGAATGTTTGGGCCAATCAGATCCTCAACTGCATCCAAAATTTTATCGGCACGCATTAGTTCATCAATCCATGGGAACAAGATATGTCCACCTGAGCGTTCATTGGCAGGTAACGAGCCGCCACGAAGTAACTCCCAGGCTTCCAATTGGCTTCGGCATTTCGCAGCTTGCTGTGAGGTCAGGAAGTCAACGGGTGATACCCAACCATCTCTCTCATATTGTTTAATTTGTTCTCCAGTAAAGACCTTCCCCATGCCCTGAGGTTAATCCATACAGTTACCCGGCATGCAAACATTGGGGATGCTCTAACTTGAGCAGCTGTTCGGGCCTCGTTTCTTCGTTTCGAGGTCGGTTACAAACAGCGGCGACTAAGGGCTACGCCTCTGCTGCAGCTTTAAGATTTGAAAGAGTGCGGTCTATGTTCTCTAGAAGTATTTTATGTCGGTTGACTTTTTGGAAGAACTCTCCATCGAGAACAGGAGAGTCGAAGCTCTCTGTCACTCGGCAACCATTATCGGTTGGTTTCATTTCGTAACGCCACGTTGTTGCGCGACCATCGTCAGATGGAACGTCAAATGCCCATTCTTTGCCTGGGTCAGCAGCGACCACGACACAACCTTGGTCCCATTTGTGGTTTCCGTTTTGGTTATAACCGCGAAATTTAGCTCCTACTACCGCACCCGTCGAACCGTTTTCCCATTCGGCTTTGTAGCACTCAGGGCTGAGTTCGCTGATCCGCGTTAAGTCAGTCAAGATTGCGTAGACAATCTCTGGACTTGCTTCGATATCGATACTTGTTGCGCCTACTGTTTCGACCATTGGAGATGCCCTTTCTTAAGGTAAGTAGATACCTATTACTGTAAGACTATCGTGACAATAGTAACAAATGGGAGTCTGGAATTCCTAAGACATCGGAAATGTTTACGCGTTGCGTCCGTCGCTTTTTGGGGTCATGTTTTTGTTTTTAACGCTTTACGCCGTTCCTTTAATGGCATTAGCGAAGCCATTAATGGTCACCGGTTGATTGTCATCCACGGCGAGAGCTTCTTGTGTCATTTTTTTGACTTGCTGACCAACGCCTGCAGGAAGCTGCGATAGGACAGCTCCGATTGGGGGCGAAAGGTAACTTATATCCCAGAACTGTTCAAAGTTCTCAAAGGTTCGGTCTACAGAGATTTTCGTTACCTCTACTTCATTTAGGCCAGCTTCAAGCCATGTTTCTTCGAGCCGGTCCACGCTGGAAATCTCAGCTGATGGTGCTGTGGGCTGCTTTATATCAAGGCTGCGCATTTGGGCGTTAATAACTCCAAACGGCACTCCTCCACCCGGTAGATCCCAAACATAAGCCGAAATGCTGCCACCTGGTTTAACTACCCTTTTCATTTCAGCAACTCCGGCAGCAGGGTCAGGCACAAAAAATAAGACCAGTGCCATAACCGCATAGTCGAAGCGGTCAGCTTCAAACGTTAAGTTCAGCGCGTCACCGACTTGGAAAGATACCTTTGAGTCGATTATGCGCTTTGACGCAAAATCGATTTGCTCTTGAGATGGGTCAATTGCATGAATTTCTGCGGCATCGTGTCGGTTGTAAATCTGCTCGGTGAAGGTCCCATTGCCGCAGCCAATATCTATCCAGGTTTTCCCCTGCTCAGGTGCGAGCCATCTGAGGAACTGGTCGCCAACTAATTGGCTCCACACACCCATCCATTTTTCGTAGGACTCACCATCTTGAAATTTAATATGTTGTTCCATTTCTCCGCTTTCCTGGATTTCGTTCGGGTGAAGAACTGCCCATCTCCGTTTAGAATCAGCTCTTCACTAGCCACATGTTTTGTTTGAATGACTGATTCTGCAACTGTCTTGGTCAGCAGAAATTGCGACTGTTGACACAGCGACTACTTGTCTCATTGCTTCGTTAGAAAAGCATCGCATGAGAAGGGGCGAGCAATTGCATGGCCCAGAATGGTTACGGTTGCAGGCTTTCAGAAATTTATTTGCGAGACACAACAACTTCTTCTCCGAGCCTTTCCGGTTCGTCATCAACTATTTCAGCAGGAAAACCTCCGGTTGTAACGTCAAGGCCGGTTGAGTCTTCCAACCGTCGGATGACATTGGGTGACCATTCTCTTGGTCCGTACTTATTTTGAGCATCTTTAAAGATCTCGATGAGCAGCGGAGAGATTTCTAAAGGTACGTTTTCGCGATCGGCGATTTCTTGAAAGAGAGAAATATCTTTGATTACAAGATCCATCGTGAAGTTAATGTCTCTGCTCCCATTTAGGATCACTTGGCTTTCGGTCTCGTGCACAAACGAATTCCCTGAGCTAATTCGGATCGCTTCATATGCAGTTGCCAGGTCTAGCCCTGCAGCCTTGGTTGTCACTAAGGCTTCCGATAGTGACAACAGGTTTGCCGTCGCTAGGTAGTTAGTTACAACTTTTAAGACTGAAGCTGAACCGAGCTCACCAGTATGGAGGACTTGTTGCCCCATTCTTGCAAGGAGAGGCAACACTCTTTCGAATACTGCTCTTTCACAACCTGCGAAGATTGCTATGTTCGCTGTGGCGGCGCGATGACACCCGCCTGAGACGGGGCAATCTGCCGGTAACGCTCCTAAATTTTCAACTTTCTGACCAAGACGTAACACTTCCTGCTGGTCAGTGGTGCTCATCTCTATCCAGACTTTGCCTGCGCTTAGTCCGGCGAGAATGCCATTTTCGTCTTCCATTACAGACGCGCTGGCTGAGGGACTCGGTAAACAGGTGACGATGATTTCACATGTTTCAGCTATTTCTTTAGGAGAATGTGCAACTGATGCGCCAGCAGAACGGAACTGCTCTGTTTTGGCTGGATCTAGATCTCGCACCGTAAGCTCGAAACCATTACGCAAAACGCTTTCGGCTAATTTGCCGCCAACGTTGCCGAGTCCAATAAAACCGACTTTCACTTAATTATTCCAATCTGCTTTCGCCTAGTTGACTCGATTCGACTTTCTGAAGGTCTGCTTATCGCCAAGTTATCAATGTCAATCAAGTTCACGGGCCAGGCGGCTGTTGTTTGAGCTGAGTGCTGTTTGTGTCATTTCAAGGTGAAGGCGCCCGCCGGTTGAGTATGGGTGCGCCGAGAGGGCCTCATGGTTCAATTCGACTCCTAAACCTGGATCTTTCGGGGCAGACATGTAGCCAGCTTCCCATGCCAAAGCTTTAGTTACGATGCTGTCGTGAAAGTCGCTGAGAATGGTTTCTAGGATCAAAAAATTGGGAAGGGTGAATCCGAGATGTGTAGCAGCTGCATGCGCTATCGGTCCGCAGTAAATGTGAGGTGCGATTTGAGCATTGAACAACTCTGCTAGAGCAGCGATTTTCTTGGTCTCCCAGAGACCCCCACTGCGACCTACGTTTGGTTGAAGAATTCTCACCCCTGCTTTGAGTAGGTCATGAAATTCCTTGCGGGTAGTAACTCGTTCCCCAGCAGAAACAGGAATCGTAGTAGCGGCGGCAACAGCCCCAATTGCGTCTACCTGATCAGGAGGGCAAGGCTCTTCGAACCAGAGAGGGTCATAAGGTTCCAACCGTTGAGCTAGACGGATGGCCGAAGCTGTTGTCATTTGGCCATGGGTTCCGAACAAAATGTCGGCCTGATCACCTACGGCTTCTCTGATACGGCGAGTTGCATACTCTGCTCGATGCAACTCAGCTAGCGACAATTCGCGTCCTCCCTGGAAAGAATATGGTCCGGTCGGGTCGATTTTCATGGCGGTGAAACCCATTTCCAGAAAACGCAAAGCACTTTCAGCGGCTGCGTCCCCGTCGTGATAAACGTCGGGTTCGTTCGGGAGTGAGTTTCCAGCAGCGTCAGTTTCTGCGGGGTACAGGTATGAGTAGGTCCTGAGCCGGTCATGAAACTTACCGCCAAGTAGTTCATAGACCGGCACACCGTGCGCCTTACCGAGGATGTCCCAAATGGCCATTTCAATGCCACTGAAGACACCCATCATTGAAATATCGGGCCGCTGTGTGAAGCCTGCC
>DMOB01000047.1:0-3585 GCA_003452475.1 Acidimicrobiaceae bacterium
CACCGGCCATTTCCTGTGCTGCCAAGCCGCAGCTAAAGCTATGGCCCGCAACGGGGGGGGATCAATCATAAACATGTCTTCTGGAGGAGCAACTCAGGCACATCGTTCATTTACGGCATACGACGCATCCAAAGGCGGCATCGAAGCCTTTACTCGCGCTCTTGCTTTGGATCTAGGCCCCTATTCGATCAGAGTCAACGCATTAATGCCGGGCTCCATTGACACAAGCGGAATGAACTCTGAAGATCGGATGCACCGAGGTGAGAACATTCCGTTAGTGAGAGTAGGTGAGTCCCACGATCTCACAGGCCCTGCATTATTTCTCGCCTCTGACGAATCCTCGTACATGACAGGTGATGTACTCAAGGTTGATGGAGGAATGCTTGCTCAACAGCGCTCTGCGACCGTAGACATAATGCCACCTGCAGGCTTTCCGAAACTAGAAAATATTTGATTCTTCTAAAGTCAAGGGCACATGTATCCACTATCGATTATCGATAACAGCAGGTCAACACTTGGAAACAATTAATTGTTAATCGAAGTTTCCTTTATCTCTCATTTAGTTTCACTGACGACTCTCCAAGATTTCTCTCATGATTGGTTTCAGATACTCAAGAAATTTTTCTGGGTTCTCTGACATTGGAAAGTGACCTATCGATTGCATCTCCGTAAATGTCGAGCCCTTTATCGCAGCGTGCGCTTCTCTTCCTTTTTCAACAGTCCCGCTGTAGTCATACTCCCCCGAAAAAATATGAACTCCAACTTCTTCAGTGTCAATTTCTTTAGCTAGATCCCTCAGATCGTATTCAATCAGATAATACCAAAGGTCTCCCAAGAGAGCCGGAGGCCAACCAGAGGAATACGTCTGCACAATTTCTTTTCGGTATGACTCCGGAGAGGAAGGTGCAGTCAATCCTTCCATCATGCGACCTTTCGCCTCATTTGAAACTTCAGGATGCCACAATTCTTTAAGTGCCTCATAACTGCCTCCGATCCGAAGAGCTCCTTCGAGCGAAATCACCGAATCGAAAACTGTTGGGTGTTTGTGCGCTAAATCCAAAGCAAGGAGACCTCCTACCGAGCATCCCATAAACACAGGTCGCTCCAATCCCAAAGCACCACTCAACTCAACAGGAACAGACCGTAAGAAGCCACCATCTAACCGGTATTTCTGCTCCCACCAACGCTCACCGACAGGAGGAACTGATTTACCGTGAAATGGTAAATCATATGCAATAAGCCTAAAGTTTTCGGTAAGTTCTTCGTCTTCAAATAGATGCCGCCACTGAGTCCCATGCGATCCAGCCGTATGCTGAAGGAGTAAAGGAATACCGGTACCCGCTTCCTCATAATAGATCCGATAGTCAGTTCCGCTAAGATTCAAGTGCACATATCGGCCGATCGGCGCGTCTAATTTACCGTGCTTTTTCGATGGAGGTAAATAATCCAGAGCTACGTCTGGCGCTGATCGTAAGAGCTCCACTAGGCGTTGAACAGCAGCATAATATTGCCACCATATTTTAGAATCTCCGGACCAGCCAATTCCGCCCCTCGCAGTAGCTATAAATACGTCATTGTGAAAACGAGGGGGAATAGCCTGGCGGATCTTATCCCACGCTATATCTGGACCAAATAGAGTAATTACGTTCTCTGCTCGCTCAGGCACCTTCGCAACAGCAACACCATTAACGAGTGTCACACCTGTAACCGAAGCCCCTATTTCTATTCTTATTCCGCCAGTCCAATACCGAGTAGCTATCTGGAATTCTCCATCGGCGAGACAGAGTTCTTTTAACGCTAAGGATGTTGGAACCATTATTGATTCTCCTGCTTCAGATTACCCATCGAAATATACGTGCATTTAAGGAGCTACTTTGGACCGTAGGGTAATCTCAGAACGCGCTCAATGAAACACTCAAGATATGCTTTAATCCAATAAGCAAAAAGGGGAAATTGTGGCTACTCGTATCAACGCAACCTTTGAGTCCGGGCTTCCACCTGACGATGATCACCCTTACAGAAGCGGCGCTTGGCGTCCTCAACACCAAGAATTTGATGCCTGGAATATGGAATCTGTTGGCGATCTACCAGACGATCTTAATGGCGTGTATTTGCGCAACACAGAAAACCCACTTTTTGAACCAATAAAGCGCTACCACCCATTCGATGGCGACGCGATGCTCCATTCTATTTCATTTAATAACGGCGAAGTTCAATACTCAAATCGCTTCGTTCGAACAGATGCCTTCTTGGCAGAGCAAGACACAAAGACAAGCTTGTGGGCCGGCATTACTGAGCACCCGTCTACGACTATTGCCAATCATGGCTGGGGGGCGCGAACCATGATGAAAGATAACGCCAGCACCGACGTAGTAGTCCACGGCAGCAAGGCGTTAGCAAGTTTTTATCAATGCGGAGAATTATACCAATTAGACCCAATTAGCTTGACTGACAAAGGCAAGGCTAGTTGGAATGGGGCTTTTCCACCGGAAGGGGTCTCAGCGCACCCAAAAGTCGATGAACACACCGGTGAGCTTTTGTTTTTCAACTATTCCACGACCGCTCCATTTATGAAATACGGGGTCGTTAATTCCGAAGGTGACCTAACTAACTATCAAGACATCCCTCTTCCCGGACCGCGACTCCCCCATGACATGGCCTTTACGGAGAATTGGTCAATTTTGAATGACCTACCGCTCTATTGGGATCCAAAGGCACTGAAAGAAGGCTTCTACTCCAATACATACAACAGAGATCTCCCAAGTCGCTTTGCTCTCATACCGCGCCACGGCAGCTCTAACGAAATTCGTTGGTTTGAAGCAGATCCAACATTCGTATTGCACTGGACCAATGCATACGAAGACGGGGATGAAGTCGTACTCGATGGCTTTTTCCAACATAACCCAACAGCGAGCGGAGTACGCCGCCATACTGATGCGCTAAAAGGCTTTGAAACACTCGACATGAACGTGCTCGAAGCGCGTGCTCATCGATGGCGATTCAACCTGAAAACCGGGAATTGTTCAGAAGAACAAATGAGCGACCGTTGCTCAGAATTTCCGATGATCAACGGAATGCATGCAGGTCGCCGCCATCGCTACTCTTACAATGCGATCTGCGCTCCAAACTTATTTGCATTCAATGGTCTCATTAAACATGATCTAGACACAGGCAAAGAAGAAACCTATGAATTTGAGGATGGCGTTTTCGTAAGTGAAACGATTATGGCACCAAGAGATAACTCTGCCAGAGAAGATGACGGCTACCTTGTTACATTCTCATCTGATCTAATCCGGGATATTTCAGATGCTCTGATCTTTGATGCTTCAGACATATCACAGGGGCCGATATGCAAGATCCGGCTACCCGAACGTATCTCTAGTGGCACTCACGCAACATGGGCTCCAACAAAGGCTCTTAAGTAAGCTTGTTCCAGCGGTGAACCATATTTCTACATTTCACAATTCGCTCTCGTCGCAAATATCTGAAGTTCAAACCGCTGCCGTGCCCTGAACGTTAACATTCAGTAAAAAATAATGACGATTACTTGCTGAAACCGTATCAGCGAAGGCAAGGGCTTCAGGA
>DMOB01000002.1:0-1866 GCA_003452475.1 Acidimicrobiaceae bacterium
CCGTTAGTTGAAGGCAGTGTAGGACCTATAGTTTTACTGGAGCTGTCAGGAGTTTTGTGCCTGGTGTGGCTATTTAATCGTTTCGGATTATCTGACGCCCGGCGGAGAAAAAATTTTGTCAGAACGGGACGAATAGACCGCTCAATTACTGAAGCAAGGATGGATAAGTAAAGATGCTTACAATCGTGCGACATGGGCGAACAGCCGCAAACGCAGGCGGGTTGTTGCAAGGGCGTATAGATAACTCATTGGATTCGCTTGGTAAGAAACAAGCAAATGAAATAGCTGGTGCCCTTGGCAAAGTGGACGTGGTTGTATGTTCGCCTCTTTCCCGAGCTATCGAAACAGCGGAACCGTTAGGGATTAATCCGGTTATCGACGAACGGTGGATTGAGCTAGATTATGGCGAGTGGGACGGCGAGCCGGTATCTAGTATTAGCAAAGATACCTGGGCTCAATGGCGGTCTGATGACTTGTTCACGCCACCTGGAGGTGAGTCCCTAGCATCATTAAACAGACGTGTTCGTAGCGCATGCGAAGACTTGCAATCGCTAGCAGAGAGTCAGCATGTAGCAGTTTTTACTCACGTGTCGCCAATTAAATCTGCGATTTCATGGGCATTGTCCTGCGAACGGGAAATATCCTGGAATCTGAAAGTATCACAAGCACAAATAAGCCGAATTCTTGTGCGAAACTCTCAGCAAACTCTGCTTTCATTTAACGAAGTTGCTCACCTGACGCAGTAGGCCTCAATCAAAAGTTGCTGGATTTCACACTGATATAAACTGTTTATTCTCTACTGATCGCACACGACCGTCACGAACCATGCGGTTTAAGTGTTGCTCTGCGCACCTTCTTTCTACAGAGTCAGCAAAGGCTAGCTCTACATGAGATCGATAAACGAAGCGATGAGCTACACAGTCTTCTAAAGTTCGAGGCTTTTTTAGAAAATTAAGCATTTTTTCTTCTCTGTTATTAATCACTTTCTCGAAATTATCTAACTGATCTAGAAAATCCGCTCGCCCGGTTATCACCCATTTGTGGTGAAAAGTAATAAAGTTTTCGGCATCGATCTCGCGGCACAGTTCAAGCGATTTTTCGAAATCGATTAGTGAGGACCATGCGTCACCGTAGTACGGGCCAAATCCAGTTAGCTCAATATCTCCTAGATAAACAGCTTTTGCTTCAGGTATCAAAAAAATAGAATGACCTCTCGTGTGGCCAGGGGCATGAAGGACTTTTATCGTGACATTACCCAAGTCAAACTTATCCCCACCTGTGAAAGTTTGAACATCAGGTCGTGGTGCGTAGTAAAAATCTTCGACAACTTCTGCTCGAAAGTCGGCTTCGATGTCAGCAGGCATTCCGTAAATTTCCATCAAACCGTCTAAGGAATGCAGGCCCTGCGCATCAAGTGCGTGGCAGTAAACAGGTGTGTCAGGCAGCCGAGTGAGCCCTGGAATATGGTCTTCGTGCACGTGTGACAGTATTACCCTGTCAACATCTACCGGACATCCTCTCTCAGCAACGGTCAAAGATGGGTCAACCAGAATGGTTTCTCGTGTTCCTTCGACTAAGACCGAGTTGCCATGAGGGTACTTACCCCTCTCTGCTCCAGTCAGAACGGTTAGCGGGCCAATATCGATTGCTTCGGGCCAATGGAAACGTGACATATACACAAATAGTAGCGAGTTGGTAAATGAGGTGCTTTACTCTTTGAATCTTTAGGGCGGTGAGTCGGCCTGTAGGCGGGATTCTGTCCAGCAGCTAGAAGCCGCATGAGTGACCATCCATCTAAGCGGCCTACCCGAGATCATCAGACGGGCCGCCTGATCTCTGCATGGCCTTGCTCCGAGTGGGGTTTAC
>DMOB01000002.1:2227-3399 GCA_003452475.1 Acidimicrobiaceae bacterium
GCTCTTACCGCACCTTTTCACCTTTGCCTGTGGTCGACAAGCAACCCATCGGCGGTTTATTTTCTGTTGCACTTTCCGTCGCCTCACGGCGCCTGATTGTATTTCAGCACTCTGCCCTATGGAGTCCCGACCTTCCTCGAATCAGAAATCTGATTCGCGGTCACTCAGCCAACTCACCGCAATAATAATCTAGGGCGAAAATAGATTGACGAGACCGAGAAACATAATTTCAACTAAAACTATTTTGGCTCTACTTGATAAGCGAACGACGAGCTATAGCAAATCTTCCACCTATCACTCCACCCAAACTGGCAAGGGAAATAGTCAATAAAATCGTAAAAAAAAGTGAGAGCCAAGACACATCTGCTGATTCTCTTCCCAGTCGGATTAGCTGAGCTACAAAACTGAGTGGGATGATGGGGGCCGCTGTCAAGGTGCCGTGCACAATATGGTTTCGTGGCGAGTAGATAGCTGCTGTATACCCCCCAGCTACAATTCCGATAGACAAGGCAATAGTGATGGCAACCGAGAACGAACTATCTGGATCGATGGTATTGCCAACAATTAGCCCAAAAACTAAAACTACCGAAAGCGATATAGCTACTCCTTTAAGCCACGCTGAGTAGCTAATGTTGTACTTTGCAAATCGGAACTCAGATTTCATGGAACCTGGCCTCATAGGTTTATTTAATTAAACGTTCGTTTAGCATGGACAACTACCCTTACTTTCAGGAAGACTTCTTTTGTGGCGTCCATTCCTGACTCAAATTATAAAGAACTCCCACGGTCCGATGATAGATGCAAAATAGAGAATACCATTGAGATCGGTCGAGCAGTCTGTGTTGAGGTAGATGATTGGCAAAAGCTTGCTGCCTGTCGTGGAGTTGCTACGGAAGTGTTTTTCTCAGAAGATGACGCAACAGTAGAGGACGCGAAGTTGATTTGTTTCGGTTGCTCAGTAGCGCGACAGTGTCTTGAACATGCTGTTCATTCGCGTGAAGAAGAAGGTATCTGGGGTGGAGCTACTGGCGCCGAAAGAAGAAGTTTGATTCGGCGTAGACGCCGTGCGAAGGCGAAACAACGGAAGCTTCGCAGGGTTCTATCCAGTCCAACTGCCCCAAGTTAGTAGAAAGTGCGGATTAAATTGAGTTGCTAGGTTCTAATTTTGGCTA
>DMOB01000261.1:0-14877 GCA_003452475.1 Acidimicrobiaceae bacterium
TATCCTTTTCAACGCAGCTTCCCTTTGACTCGCTTCCAATATGGAAAGAACTCAGGAAAGCCACTCTAGAAGATCAGTTATTGGCGCTGAGAAATCCTGAGATGCGCTCCAGCTTGATGCATGAAGCTGAACATGGAGACTATGGACGATCGATTGGCGCAGAGGCTCGTAAACCGGAATGGGAATTCGTATATCCGATGGAGTCGGCGCTTCCTCCATACCGATCGATAGCGGAAATTGCTGCAGCCGAAAATAAGAAACCAATTGATGTTTTTTTTGATGTTGCAGTGGCTAACAACCTAGACATTTTCTTTATACAGGCTGCTGCCAATCAGGACCAATCGGTAGTCCTTGATCTAATGAAACACCCCTTTGCTATCCCAACGTTTAGTGATAGCGGTGCGCATGTTACGCAAATTATGGACTCTTCGATTCAGACTCATTTACTCGGACATTGGGTTCGGAATGAAAAAGCGTTTTCGTTAGAGGAGGCGATTCATCGCATGACATTGGTGCCAGCTCGAGCTTGGGGCTTTGACGATCGTGGGGTATTGGCCGAAGGAAAAGCTTCAGATATTAATATTTTTGACTCAGAAAGCGTTAGTCCCAACTTGCCTGAGTTGCTCCATGACTTGCCATCAGGCGCAGCACGGTTACGGCAGACTTCGGTTGGGATAAAAGCAACTATTGTCAATGGTGAAATTCTTGTTGAAGATGGCGAAACTACGGGAGCGACTCCGGGAATGTTGCTACGCGGGCCGCTGGCAAGCTAGAGCTCAGATAGAGGTGCACGGGTCGCTGGGTTCTCATGCTTTCCAACGTATGCGGAGCTATATCCCGGTTCGGCTACCCAGTCGACCTTTCGAAGAGCTGCAGCATATTTTTTGAAAATAGCGATCTGGATATCTTCACTTTTATATTCAAATGGGTCGTTCAATTGTTGCTCAACCCTGCCTCCGTTTTCGGGACGGTTTTGGAGGAGATAACGAGTAGCTTCCCGCCACGCCTGAACCGGTGACTTCACATCGGAATAGCCTAAGTCTGTAACAGCTGGCGCAATATCGAGGACTCTATGCGTGTTGGACCAACTAGTGAGCATTGGGCGCGTGGAAGGCGCAAGATAGTGAGGAATAGAAATTAGTTCCCATTCATGCCCAACCTCGTCGGCAACGATTTCAGCGATTTGAGCTATAGATAATAGCTGTTGATCCGAAACATTGTAAATATTTCCGATCGCAGAGATAGGACGAGCGCATGCGAGCAACGTTGCATGCGCTGCATTCTCTATCCACATTTGGCTTTTAAGAGTTAACCCGCCATCGGGAACTATGAGGGTAGGCCGTCTGTCGATTGCTCGGCGAACGATTGGCCATTCTCTCGGCAGTATCTGTCGTGGACCGTATATTTGTGGATATCGAAGATGAATTGCCTCTGGATGGAGATCGAAGACAGCCTCTTCCGTCTCGCGAATCTTTCGTAATTTGCGAAAATACTCATTATCGCCTACCAGCTCAGCTGAGGATGGATTAGGGACCGGTAATCCTTCCGGGAACAAGTCATCTGGATTGGCAAACCCGTGGTAGACCCCAACTCCACCAATCGTTACCAAGTGGCCAATTTTGCCGGCAAGTAGTTCGACTAAGTCTCGTAGACGGCCATACATTACGACACCAAGATCAAATGTTCTTGTACCGATTGCTTCAGCTGAGGCATTTCGATCAAACGGGTTTGTATGAATATGTTCTACTTCATCGCTGATTAGATCAGTTTCGTGTCGCCCCGTGTGCAAAATAGTGACTTTGTAGCCACGGCGAGTAAGGCCGTTTACGATAAGAGGGCCGGTCGGACCTGTTCCGCCGATTACGAGAGCTGTTTCCATACAGTTATTGTTACTCATCTATGACTTCTCGTGTGTCAGAAGATTTTTTTTAGTTTAGTCCGATAACGTGATTGAAGAACTAGATACCCAGGGGGTAATCGCAGTGGCGACAAAAGCGGGAGATCGTCTTGATTTCGACGGTGGCATTCAGGTAATCGTTACCAAAGGTGGCGAAGGTGATATCACCCATGCCGAGGGTGGCGAAGGACTGAAAGTCGGTAAGCGTTATCAGGATGAAGAAACAGGTATCGAAGTATTAGTTACCAAACCTGGAGCTGTAACTCTGCAATGCAATGGAAAAGACATGGCGCTGCAGGAGCCAAAGAAAACAAAGTCTGCGGATTGATAACGTTTACGTAAGAACAGATTTTGACTTCTGATGACTTAAGAGTAACGCGTTTGGAAGACAGAGCCATAATTCGGTTAGACCTTCCAGGCGGTGAACTATCCGGTTCTGCGGCGTCTCAATTTTCCGCTCGTTGTTCTGAAATAGCTCAAGATAGAGATGTTAAAATTGTTGTTGTGAGTTCACTGGCGACCGACTTCTGTGTTGGTGCTGCAAAAGATTTAGATCGAGCTCAAATAGTGCCTGATCCGGCTTCAGCTTTAGCTGCTGTGTCGGTTCCTGTTGTTGGGCTATTTAGCGGCAAATGCCACTCAGTCGGTTTAGAAATCGCCCTGTGTTGTGACATCCGTATTGGTCTTAGAAATTCTACGTTTGAGTTGTCTGATCCAATGTCGGGCACCCTGCCGATGTGGGGTGGTACTCAACGACTCCCTCGGGCCATTGGAACTGGTCGCGCAACTACGATGCTTCTGCTTGGCAAAAGCATTTCTAGTGATGTTGCTGTTTCGTGGGGAATCTTGCATGAACTGACAGATACACCGGAAGAAGCTTTGCAGGAACAGTTAGCACTCCTTGCAGGTAGTGGTCCAATAGCGTTGGCTATGGCTAAAGAGTGTGTACATAGAGGAACTGAACTCCCGCTGCGCGACGCGCTGCGCCTGGAAGGTGACCTTAATCATCAGTTAGCTGCTACCGAAGATCGAGATGAAGGCCTACGTTCTTTTTTTGCTAAACGACCCCCTGACTTTTCCGGGAGATGACTCAACGTTGGCTCCCGGAAGGTCTTCATAGCTTAGGCGCAGAGCTTGGGCGGGCTATAGAGTCGCGTCTCAGAATTCCGGTGGTTGGAGATACTGAATTTTGGCTTGATCTTCCAGAACTTCTAGTAGAAAATCCTTCTCGGCCAGAACAGCCGGTTAAATGGACTAACGGGTATCTATGTGTAGACCTTGGACCAGATGACTTAGAAACGTGGACATCTTTCCTCGGCGTCGCTGGATCAGACCCCGAACCTGAATCTTTGGCGAAACGAGCACAAATTTGGCGGCTGCCGATCGTTCCGTTTCGTCAGAATGCTCGCAAAGTGCGACCATTAGATATAGGAAATATTTCTGGCAAAGTCGATTTGAGGGGAAAACAAGTACTTGATTTAACGTCTATGTGGGCTGGGCCTCTTTGCTCTGAACTCCTTGGTAGAGCTGGCGCTCGCGTAATAAAAATTGAGTCTGATGTGCGCCCTGATGGACTCAGGTTCGGCGATGGCGATAATGGAACCGGTCAGGCTCCGATGTTCCTAGAACTTAACAAGTCTAAAGAAATTTTGAATTTAGATCTCAGGAAATGCGTTGCATCAGCAGCCTTTGAACAGTTGGTAAAGTCATCTGACCTTGTAATTTCCTCGATGTCTCGGCGGGCGCTTTTCAATCTAGGGTTGACGGCTGATCACTTGGTACTCATTAACAAAAATGTTCGATCGCTCTCTATTAACGCTTTTGCTGCGGGTGGGCCAGAAGAGAGTTGGGTCGCTTATGGAACAGGAGTTCATGCAGCGTCGGGCTTAGGCTGGACATCAACGGTTCCTACCTCCCCTGCGTATTCATACCCCGATCCCATAGCAGGGTTATCGGCATGTTTGATTGCTGTTGCTCAACTAGCAGATGAGGCGGATCAGCATAGAGAAGTATCTCTGGAAGAATCTATTTTTCCGTTGGTTAACAAATGAAGGAGCGGGTGGGGTTATCTATCGATGAGAATGGCATAGCAGTAGCAACTATTAGTCACGCACCACTAAATATCTTTGATCTAGAAATGCGCGATTCCTTAATAGAAATTTTTGAAGCGGTTAGAGATATCCCAGACGTTCGATGCTTTGTGCTTCGCAGCGAAGGTAAACACTTCGGTGTAGGAGCTGATTTATCGGAGTTCGGCAGTGCCGATTCAATCTCTGAAGCTAGGCGAATTCGGTGGGAACGAGATCCATGGAATTTGTTGCTGAGTATAGAAGTCCCAAGTATTGCTCTACTCCATGGATTTACTATGGGTTCTAGCTTAGAGATGGCGTTATTATGCGATATCCGGATTGCGTCATCTGACACCATCCTTGGTTTACCCGAAACTAAGCTAGGAATGCTGCCCGCTGCTGGAGGTACCCAAAGTCTCACGCGAGTTATCGGAGCAAACAAGGCCCTGCCTCTGATTCTGACTGCAAGGAATATAGATGCTAATGAAGCATTATCTTTGGGAATGGTTTCTGAAGTGGTACAGCCGGACAATCTCGAAAAACATGGAATTGATTGTGCCGAAAGAATAGCGCTCATAGATTTGGCACTCTCAAGCCGTTTGAAACGATGTATAAATGGTTCAGGAGACTTGCCCTTAGCTCAAGGACTTGAGTTGGAAAGACGTCTAGCACTTCAGATCGGATAGGAAAGCCAACTTGTGTCTGAATTCTCCAAAAGAGTGCAATTTTCTACCGGGATCACGGTCAAACAAGGGCAGTAATCTCACAATATTCGTTAGAGAATATTGTGAGATTAAATGGCTATGTTATAGAGACTCGCAGCATTGTCCTGAAAAATAGCCTGTATGTCGTCATTGCTTAACCCCTCAAGAGCTGCATGAAGAGAGTCATCATCCCTGGGATACAGACACGTTGGATGAGGGAAGTCAGTTTCAAACATTACGCTCTGATTTCCCAGGAAATCTATTGTTGGTTTGATAGTTGATTTTTCGAACCAAAAGCAACCGTAAAACTGTCGTTTGAAATACTCAGACGGCAGAATTGAAAGTTCTGATAATTCGTGTGGAGCCGTTTCATACATTTGATGATCTAAAACTTCTAAGAAAAATGGCAACCACCCGATGCCGCTTTCAACTGAAACAAATTTAAGTTCAGGAAATCTTTCGGGAACGCCCGAATATATTAAATTACCTACTGTTCGTGCGTTTCCCATAAATAAATTGGCAGATCCAACCGCTAGTTTTCTTTCGGCTCCAAACGAAGGCCATGGAGCATTCCCAAAGAAATCAAGATTTCCCTTAGATGAACCGATATGGAAATTTATAGGCATATTTAATTCTGAACATACTTCCCAAACTGGGTTCCAGTCAGAGGTGGCCATATCAGGCATACCCGCTTCTTCTGGATTGGCGCAGGTGACTATTCCTCGTAGGCCGTTACTATGAGCTCGCTTGACTTCTGCTACTGAAGCTTCTAGGTCCCACCATGGGAGTAGCGCCATTCCGAAAACGCGTTGACCTGTATCTTCTTGGAATTCAGCTAGGGCATCGTTATATATTGAGACACTAAGAAGGCGCAGCTCATTGTCGGCGGATTTAAGGAAATTCTGATTCCCGAAGCCTGCAACATTTGGATACATTATTTGCGAGTGGATACCTAAAACGTCAAGCATCTCGGTTCTAGCTTCCGATTCGAAGCTTGCTCTATGAACCATCTCATTGTCCATATCAAAGAAAGCGGTACCAGTAATCTTTCGCCCTTCAGTATCAACAACAGAAGAAGCAATCGGCAATCCGATAGGGATATCTTTGTCGAACCACCATCTTTTTTTTCCCCCTCGTTCGCCCATCTGAGGAACTCGATCTTTCCACTTAGCGGGAGCCCGGCTAGTCCATAGGTCATATGGCTCGGACCAGTGGCTGTCGGTGTCTATCACTTTTAGTTCGTTGAAAATATCAAGTCTCAATTTGGTCGCTCTCCGAACTCGGGACTCTGATTACGAGTCTTCTTCAACTCCCAGAAACCATCAACATCACCCAGCATAAGCATTCCATCCCAAAGCTTTAAAGCATCAGGTCCTTTTGGAACTCTAGTTATTACCGGCCCAAAGATACCTATTCGTTTATTATCGGACCGGTTCCATGCAATTATGGGTGTGCCGACATCATCTCCAACGAGCTCGAGGCCTGCATCCATGCGCTGTCTAATAATGGAATCCCACCGCTCTTCATCTGCTGCTCTGGCGTGAGATTGGTCTAATTTAGTTGCATTGAGCGCATCTGCAATGTCGAAATTTAAGTCTTTATCATGATGGATTCGAGAAGCAAATTCCCAGTACAGGCTAGATAGAGCCTGATCTCCGTCAACAGAACGCACTGATTCCATTACTCGAAGCATCTTGTGAGTTGCTATTGATTTTTGATAGTAGGAACTGTCCTCAGGCGGATTATTTTTGAATAATAAACTTATTGGTTGCCATGTGATATCCAGGTCTCTCTTTTCAGCTATTTCTTCGACAACCCAACGGGCTGTCACCCAACACCAAGGTCAGAGAGGGTCTATCCAAAATTCAATATTCTTCGACATAATGGCAGACTAGCTTTCTATTCGCCAAGAGAGTCGGATAATTTGTTTAAGGCACCTAGTGTGCTATTGGGATCATCTCGGATTCCGTACAGGGGAGTTAACGTGAATTTAGGAATGCTCTTATTTATGCCGGCGTCTATAGCTGGAGATCAAGTAATTCTTATCGACACTTCTACGGAGATAGACGGCGGTGTTGCTCGAGAAGTTACATACGCAGAGTTACTAGAGAACACAAGCAAAGTAGCTGGAATGTTGTCGTCCCTCGGCGTGGAGGTTGGCGACAGAGTGGGAATCTTTGCAACAAACAGTGTTGCTTGCGTTGAAGCTATCTTCGGTGCGGCGTTTGTTGGAGCAACCGTCGTCCCGATGAATTTCCGAGCGGGAGCTGAGGAAGCGGCTCATTTGATGGCCGACAGTGGTGTCAAAGTCTTGTTTACTGAAAGTCGCTATGCACAGCTTGTCGCCGATAATCGACCAGCGACCGTCGAGCACGTATTTATGCTTGACGTCGCAGAATCTTATGTGGCAGCTCGAGATGGTGCTTTTGAACTGCCAGTTCCTGAAGATGTTGATTTCGATGGCCTGTGTGCCCTGCTGTATACGAGTGGAACAACGTCGATGCCGAAAGGCGTCAAATTAACGAATGGTGCTATCACCGGATACGTAATGGGCTCAAATGATGCAGCATCAGGTGAAGATATGGGCCGCATGGCGCTAGCCGCGCCGCTGTACCACATAGCAGGAGTCACCTCTATGCTCAACGCTCTCTACAGCGGGCGAGTTGTCGTTTTGCTCCCTCAGTTTGAAGCAGCAGCATGGATTGAAACGGTTCAGAAGCATTCTGTAACTCATGCATTTCTAGTTCCAACGATGCTCGCTAGGGTTATGGAAGCTGACAACTTTAGTAAGACCGCTTTCGAAGGAATGGATGGAATAACCTATGGTGCTGCTCCGATGCCACCATCGGTTATTCGTCGAGCTATTAGTGTCTTCCCAGAAAATGTTTCATTTGCCGGAGCCTATGGCCAAACCGAAACTACTTCGACAGTAGCGGTTCTGGATCCAGATGATCATCGAGTTGAGGGAAACGAAGCAGAAAAAGCTCTAAAGCTTAAGCGATTAAGCTCAGTAGGCAAGGTGCTCGATGACGTCGAAGTCAGAATAGTTGATGAGGCGGGTCTCCCCGTAGAATTAGAGGTGCTAGGAGAAGTTCAGCTACGCACGTTTAGAGCCATGGATGGATACTGGGGCAATGACGAAAAAACGCGAATTACAGTTGATAATGAGGGCTGGGTTCATACTGGTGACCTTGGATATCTAGATATTGATGACTACCTCTTTCTAGGTGGTCGAACTGGAGACATGATTATCAGAGGCGGTGAAAACGTTTCGCCCGATGAAGTAGAAGCTGTTCTATATGAAAACGCTACGGTTTTAGAGTGCGCTGTCGTAGGTGTTGCTAGCGAGGAATGGGGCGAGCGGGTGGTAGCTGCTGCGGTTGTTCGGCCTGGCAGCGGAACAACAGCAGAGGAACTTGTTGCTTACGCGAAAGACAAGCTAGCTCCATTTAAAAGGCCAGAAGCAATTCATTTAATGGACGAATTACCCCGAACTTCTACAGGCAAGCTTTTACGTAAGGACTTAATACCTCTCTTGGAAGAACTTGGCATCTGATTTGAAAGGCCCGTGCCTAATCAAAGGTCGGATAACTAGGTTTGGTGACCAAAATTCTGAAGCATCAAATATTCTTTTGATTGATGATGTAGCTACGGCTCTGGACGTGACAGTTTCTGCTGACATTCCTATCATCAGACTGAAAGAAAATGAATGGCTGCAACCTGGGTATAGAGACGACCATATTCATGTGATGTCAGTGCTGGCAAGCCTCTGTTCACTAAACGTATCTTTTTGCGAAACGATACCAGAGTTGATACAAACGCTAGCTGACGCGAAAAGTAATGATGGCGAGTGGTTAAGAGTCTGGGGCTATGACGATGCATTACTTCGCGAACGACGCCATCCCACTCGGAAAGAATTAGACCGAGCAACTGGCGACATACCGACCATTCTTCATCACCGTACTGGTCATGTGGCTGTGGCTAACTCGGCTGCTCTCTTAGCTTTGGGAGTGCCGAATACATCGAGTGAAATCTTAGTGGAAAGGCATGACCTACTTGCTAAGGTCCCGCGGCTTTCGCTAAGCAAGATTCAAAGCGCAGCGAGCAAAATGTTTCAGCAGTGTGAAGAGGATGGCCTTGTTTCGTTAACTGATGCTACGCACACAAATAATATTGATTCGCTGGAGCTACTAGATAGTCTTTTCAATTCAGCTATCAGCCCAAACCTTGTGGCTATGGTCGGCGCAGAAAATCTCGGCGACCTCTTTTATGGTAAGCGATTTAGAAACTTGTCTGTGGGGCATGCAAAAGTAATGCCTGACATCTTGGGAAAAGCTTCAATAAGTCACCTAATCGAACAAGCCCATATCCGTGGGTTCCCAACAGCCGTGCACTCAATGGATATAGATACCTTAAACGATGCCCTTTTAGCATTTATGGATAGCCCCGCCCCAGAGTTAGTGAAAGACAGAATTGAACACTGTTCGCTAGCATTGCCGGAACAACTTGATTCATTGAGCGAACTAAATATTGCCGTTTCGACACAGCCTTCTTTTTTGGTTTATCGAGAGCAAAAATACTTAGAGCAGCTAACCAGCTTAGAACAGAAGTGGCTGTGGCCGGTCCGTAGTTTGATAGAGCGTGATGTGGAAGTGACCTTCTCATCGGATTCTCCAGTTGTTCCATGTAAACCCGAGGAGTGGATTAAGGCAGCGTCAGAAAGAAGCCTTAATGGTGACGAATCGGTAAGTGAGAACACAGCCAGAAGGCATTCATTAGTCCAAGAAAGTATTCTCGGCCTTTCAGCAGAGTCTCTTATCGTGGGATCAAATTTGAAGGATGAGGATAAATATCATCGCCTCGACCAAGCGTTGTTAGTACGATCTGGTAAATGTTAAGGGAGATAGTGTAATGCCTGGGCCAATGAGTGGGGTGCGTGTCGTCGAGTTGGGATTATGGGTAGCAGGACCAGCGTGCGGAGGCATTCTAGCTGATTGGGGAGCGGAAGTATTTAAAGTCGAACCTCATGCAGGTGACCCATTCCGTTCGATGGAATGGCTCTACGGAGATCAAGGTAACCCACCATTTGATCTCGATAATCGTGGAAAGAAAAGCGTTGTCATAGATCTGCAAACTCCTCGAGGCATGGAGCTTATGCATTCGCTCCTTGGCTCTGCGGATGTATTCGTTACGAATTTTCGACCTGGTGGCTTAGAACGTCTTGGACTTGATTATCCAACTCTTGCTAGTAAGTATCCAACTCTAGTTTATGCGAGCGTGACTGGACTCTCATTGCGAGGGTCTGAAACTGATAGGCAGTCATATGACATAGGAGCTTTCTGGGCACGCGCCGGAATTGCAAGTGCTTTGAGTTCAGGTAGTTCGGAACCACCGGTTCAGCGAGGCGGTATGGGCGACCATATGACTGGGATGTCGGCAGCTGCGGGTGTATCGGCAGCTTTATTTCATAGGGAAAAAAGTGGGTCAGGTCAGTTAGTAGAAGCCTCCTTAATCCGATTAGGGACATATATGTTGGGTTGGGATCATAACGTTACAGCAGTCACGGGTGCTGATACTGAGGCAAGAAGTAGATTACATCAACCGAATCCACTTATAAATTGTTATCGCTGTTCTGATGGGGAATGGCTTTGGATGCTTGGACTCGAAGGCGACCGCCATTGGCCACAAGTCGTGAAGGCACTTGATGAAGAAGGTTGGTACAACGAACCGAAGTTTTCGACTATTGAAAATAGACTAGAAAACGCAGAATTTTTGACTACTAAGATTGATGAAGTCATGTCCGGTAAAACTAGGTCGGAATGGGGACAAATATTTGATCAGAATGATGTTTGGTGGGCTCCGGTGCAATCAACGCTTGAAGTCTTGAATGACCCTCAGGCCCGAGCAGCGGGCTGTTTCGTGGAAGTCCCAACCCCTGATGGTCAAACGGTTGAGATGGTAGCCACACCGATTGACTTTTCGGAGACCAAATGGACTGTGTCTTCGGCTTCACCTGAGTTAGGGCAAGATACAGAACTTGTCCTAATGGAACTAGGAATTGGATGGAATCAGATAGAAGAACTTAAATCTTTGGGGGTAATTCCTTGAGTGTCGCTGGGGCCCTATCTGAGGTTAAGGTAGCGGAACTAGGAGGTTCACTAGCTGGATCCTACGCTGCAAAGCTTTTTGCAGATTATGGAAGCGAAGTGATACTGCTTGATGGTAACAATCAAGCTGCCGCTGCGGCTTTCTTTGATATTTCTAAACATTCAGAAAGTAATTACGAGGAGCATTTAGTAGACGCTGACGTCATAATTCAATCCTCTTCTGTTGACGGTATTGAAGTTCCATTCCAGCCTCGCCATTCCGGGCAAATTGTTCTTAGAATTTCGCCATTCGGAATAGACGGTCCGTATAAAAATTGGCGCTCGACTGATCTGGTAGACGCTGCGATCAGTGGACATCTTCGATTAACTGGTGATCCTAAAAGAGAGCCTCTAAACGGAGTTCCTGACCTAGTTCATTTAGCTTCAGGCATCACAGGGTTTATAGGTGCGCTGTCTGCCTTGTACGTTCGGTCTCGCACCGGGCGTGGTCAAGTAGTTGAGACGTCGCATCAAGAAGTTTTAGCTGCACTCCATCAGTTCACATTGTTGAGGCATACCCATAATGGAAGTATTCTCAGCCGTTTAGGAAATAGATACGCTGGCCCTGGAACTCCAATAGGTGCCTATGAGTGTTCTGATGGTTGGATTGGTCTAGCTGTTTCGCAAACTGACCAGATGGAAAGAATGCTTGAAGTCACAGGTCTGACAGGATTGCTTGATAAACCAGGTATTACATCGATAGTTGATTTGATGTCTGACCAGGAACTAGTAGACAGTTCTTTAAGGCCTTACCTTCGAGCCCAGAAGAGACATGAGCTAGTTGAACTTTTCCAAGCATTGCGTATTCCAATCGCACCTGTGTCAGAAATGGAAGATCTTTTAACTGACGAACATCTTGCTGAGCGGGACTTTTGGCGAACTGAAACAAGAGAAGGGTTAAGATTACCTGGACCGCCATTTCGGATGAGTAAGCATCAATGGGAGTTAGGCCCCAAGAGGGTTTCCGGTAAATCTAAGGATGACCGTGAGCCTTTGGAAGGCTTGGCCGATGGGCCGTTAACAGGCATACGAGTTTTAGATATGACGCGCGTTTGGGCCGGTCCTCTTGCCACCCGGATTTTAGCGGACTTAGGGGCAGAAGTTCTGATGACTGAGGTCCCATGGACTAGGACACCTCTGAATGTTCCAGAATCCTACGTCAAAAATACCCACTTTTTTCCCGATGATGAAGCCGGCGATGAACCTTGGAATCGAAGTGGGTTTCATAACAAATACGCTAATAATAAGTTGTCCGCCGTTATAGAGATAGACAAAGAAAAGGGCCGTGACTTATTCGCGAAACTCATTGCCAAATCAGACGTTGTAATTGAAAATTATGCACCGCGAGTTATGCCAGCTTTTGGACTTGATGAAAATTTCCTTCACACCCTAAATCCAGATCTTGTTTATGTAACGATGCCGGGCTACGGCCGAGATGGACCAAATCGAGATTGGCTTGCGTACGGTCCTACTATCGCAGGCCACGTTGGACATACTGCGTTAACCGGATATTTAGACGAGGGGCCCTGGAAAAATGGTATCGCATGGCCAGACCCGATTGCGGGGATGCATGCTGCTGCTGCCGCAATCATTGCCCTTTTAGACCGAAAAGCACAAACGGATATACAAGGTCAGACCATAGAAGTTGCTCAAATGGAAACTGCTATTAACATGATCGGACATCATCTAGTAGCGTCTCAGTTTTTTGGTGAACAAAAAAGGTGGGGTAATCGACGTCCTGGAAGAGCTCCACAAGGTGTTTACAAATGTATAGGCGACGACAGGTGGATAGCTATCTCGATCGTAGACGATTACTCTTGGCGAGCGCTTTGCAACTATGCCTCTTGGCACGACTTAGAAGATCTTGTCATGGCTGAGCGTTGGGATCGACACGATGAACTTGATAAGAAAATCTCAGTTCTCGCTAGCAGACACAACGATCAAGAGCTGATGTTCCAGCTGCAGGAGATAGGTGTGCCTGCCGGAGCCGTGAATGACGCCTCAAATGTAATGGAAGACCCGAATTTAGAGTTCAACAAATTTTTCAGTAAATTAGACCATCCACAAGCTGGAAGCCACCTTTGGCCTCGATTTGCTTGCCGATTGTCGTTAACTCCGGCCACTATGCGTGCAGCTGCCCCTAGCATGGGCCAACATAACCGCTATGCGGCTTGTGATCTAGCTGGTTTAAGCGATACCGAGTACGAAGAGTTGGTTATCCTAAAAATCCTCCGCACGAAGCCCCCGGAGTAATTATTCAGATCTCTAGGTGAATAGAAAAAAACTCTGCGATTCGGTTGATTCCATCCTGAGCCTCCGGAAACAAACCGACGAATGTGTGCCATACATGAATCATCTCGGGCCATATCTCAAGTGTCACGGAGACTCCTGCCGCCGATGCTTTCTCAGCTAATCTTTCGCTGTCGGAAAGAAGCATCTCGTCATCTCCAACATGAATAAGCATTGGCGGTAGTCCAGACAGGTCAGCTTGAAGAGGCGACGCATATGGATCGTTGGAGTTGTTAATTGGGCCAAGAAATTGGCTTTTGAACTCACGTATCAAGTCAAGCCGAATTAGAGGGTCTCTGGATTGGCGCGATGACATGGTGTCTCCTGATAAGCCCATATCAATCCAAGGAGAGATCGGAGCTGATGCGACAGGCAACGGAAGACCTTCATCGCGGATTTTGAGTTGAACTGCGATAGCTAAGCCCCCTCCTGCAGAGTCACCACTAATAGCAATTTTCTTTGGATCGTAGCCTTCGCTGAGTAGCCATTTGTACGAATTGAGGGCATCTTCTACGGCTGCCGGATGGGGGTTCTCAGGAGCTAACCGGTACTCAACTGAAAGAAGTTGACATTTGGAAGCTAGGGCTAAGTTTCCGGTTAGATTCCGGTGTGAAGCAATTGATCCACCCACATACCCCCCTCCATGAAAATAGAGGATGACCGCATCGGATGCTGCTCCTTCAGGAATTTGCATCTCTGCCGTCACTCCGCTGGCATTAATTAAGGTGCCCTTAACTCCCTTTACAAGCGGGCGAGCTCCTGCATCAAGAAAAGCTCGATTAGCTTTTATTTCGGTAGGAATGGGTTTGCTAGCAACGAGATCTCGAATTTTGTGGAAGGCTTCACTTGCCATATTTTTTTATCTCCGTTTTCATGACGCTCTCATAAGCACGATAGCCCCAGTAGGTTGTTCTATGTAAAGAACTAGGGGATGAGTATGTTACTGAAAGATAAAGTATCGATAGTCACTGGAGGCGGCTCCGGCATTGGAGCCGCTAGCTCAAAGCGATTCGCTGATGAGGGTGCTGCTGTAGTTGTAGCGGACATCCGTAAACGAAAAGCAGAGGAAGTAGCCAGCTTCATTAATGAAAACGGTGGCCATGCCATAGCCATTGAAGTTGATGTATCTGACTCGGATTCAGTGAGTTCTCTGATCAGGACATGCGTGCAGGAATACGGTGGACTGGACGTTATGTACAATAATGCCGGAACTCTGCTTCCTGGTAATGTTGTCGACCTGGAAGTCGCAGACTGGGATCTGGTTATGGCAGTCAATGTGAGATCAGTTTTTCTTGGCGGAAAGTTTGCTATTCCTGAAATGCTAAAAAGAGGTGGTGGTTCAGTAATTAATACTGCTTCTATCTCAGGCATGCACGGTGATGGAAGCAGCGTCTCTTATGCAGCCAGTAAAGCGGCGGTTATCAATCTGACGAGAGCAATGAGCACTGATCACGCATCTCAGGGCATCAGAGTTAACGCTATTTGTCCTGGAACGATAGAGACCCCGCCAGTTAGTAGAATGATGCAAAATCCCGGTGTTCTTGAAGTTCAGCTCAAGGCACACGCGATCGGGCGTCTCGGGCAACCGGAAGAGATAGCAAACGCAGCCGTTTGGCTTGCTAGTGATGAATCTTCTTTCGTTACTGGTGAATCAATAGTTGTAGACGGAGGACTGCGAGCCCGATCTCCACTAGGTCACCTAGCTGATCCGCGACCGGTCCACAAGCGTTAAACGCAAAGACTCGAACGGGTCTCTTGCGTTTGAACCACCT
>DMOB01000040.1:0-3153 GCA_003452475.1 Acidimicrobiaceae bacterium
CATAACCACACCACGATCAACAACGGTTACTAGGTGGGGGGCACTGCGAGGCATAGTAACAACGTTAAGCCCATAAAGACTTTGAGGCTACTACCTAAGCAAAGTCTTCGACTTCATTGATCCGTTCGCGGGGATGCAATTTAGCTATTCAGTATTAATTATTCGAAAGGCTTCTGCTAAACGCCCTGGTTCCATACCTGCTGCGGTGGCCCTATCTAGTGCCCATTCGCGAAGTAATTCTTCAAGGTTTTCTATTCGTTCAGTTTGGCTATGATGGGCTCGAAGAGCAGAAAGTTTCAGAAAAAACGTGTCAGTTATATCAACATTCAGGTTGATATGCTCGCTTAGTCCCTGTCCGATCATCCATGCCTGTTTAACTGTGTGCGGCTCATAGCCGGCTTCTAACAGCTCAGGATGAGCTCGCGGATTTCGCGAGTCTGGGTAGATCGCCGCCATTGTTGCCCATGCTGTCGCTAGGTGGTCAGGATGGGCACCATATATGCGATCCCAATTAGCCTCTGTCGATTGGCAGATAACAACATCAGGTCGCTCCTTTCGAATAACACCGGAGATATCACGACGCAATTCTAGATTTGAAACAACTCTGCCATCAGGGTGGTTCAACCAATGGAGCTCTGAGACACCAACGATCCCAGCGGCAGCTGTTTGTTCCCCTTGTCGTTCTTCGGCAAGTTCTTTGGAAGAGCGACTCAAATCATCATCACCAGCTTCACCGCTTGTGACGAGGCAGTAGCTAACAACTGTTCCTGCAGCTGTTAGCACTGCCACCGTTCCAGCACTACCGAAGTCAATATCATCAGGATGAGCAACTACCACTAGGGCGCGTTCGGGAGCGTCTAATTCTCCGTTAGCAGTCAATATTTTGGTTCTCACAATTATGCGGAACCGTCATCGCTATTCAAGGCTTCAGACTTTTTATTGTCAGACAACAGTCGAGAAGCAAGTTGTATGAATTCGGCTGCTTGTTCAATAGCGTTCTGATATCCCGCCAAATCGCCACTTCTTAGTGCTGAACTTGCTTCTGCAAACGAATTATTCGCAGCAGCAAGTAATTCATTTACATCTAGCTCATCTGAAGATGAAGATGGCTTATTATCTTTCGGCAAACTCGGAGCACTTGAATTTTCCTCAGTATTCACTTCCCCGTCAGGTTTGATGAATGTAGTAACGCCACCTTGGAGATCAATATCTAAATCAGGAATAATCAGCTCGAGAGCTTCTTCAAATGAATTAGCAATAACAACGTCTGGCCCAACACCCACTATCACGAATTGAAGTTCAGGTACAGCAGTAGTTCCCGTAGCTTCTATAAATAATGGTCGTACATACAAGAGCGAGTCTTCAACGGGAATAAGTAAAAGATTACCTGGGACCACCGTTGACCCATTCTGATTTAGCAAAGTGACCCGCTGAGATATCTCTTCTTCAGTTTGGATATTCGAGTTAAAAAGAGCGGGTCCATCGACAGGCGTAGATGATCTTATTTCGAATACTTCGATTTCTCCATAACGCTCCGGGTCATTGTGAACAACCATGAAACCTTCGAGGTTCTTTCTTGAATCATCATCAGAGAATGGCACGAAAGGCCTGAAGATCACAAATGACTCGTCGTCCTGGCCAGGAAGCCTTAAGAGTAAATACTGAGGAGATATTCGTGCTTCTGATCTGCTGACTATGTTGCCTGTGGCATCGAAGACTGCCTCGATTGCGGTTAGACCGATTGAATTACCTGGGTCTTGGGCGATTGCCCATGCACCAGCAGCATCGTAGAATTCAGCTGCTTCATTAATACGGTACCTACCCCACATATCAGTTTGAATCCGGAAAAGATCTTCGGGATAGCGAAAATGTTCTCTCAATTCTTGAGATGGTTCACTTTCAGTAAAAAGATCCGGGAATTGTTTTTGGTAGGACTGAGCTAATGGGTCAGCCTTATCAATTACATAGAAATCGACCGATCCGTTGTAGGCATCGATAACCACCTTGACTGAATTTCTTACATAGTTATACGAACCTGAAAGATCACCAGATTTAACGGCTCGAGGATTTATATTCTGCGCATACGGAAACATATTAGAAGTGGTGTATGCATCTAGCATCCACATCACATTTCCATTAATGAGAGCCGGATAAGGATCACGGTCAAATTTAAGGAAAGGAGCTAGCGTCTTCGCGCGGTCAACAATATCTCTCTTATAGAGAATTCTACTCTCATCTCCAATTTCGCCCGAGACAACTAGATTTGGTTCAGCAAATCTCAACGCAAATGCAAGCTTCCGGAATATTCCGTTTATGTCCACCCCATCGGCACCCGAGTATCGCGTTACTTCAGTTTTATCATCATCGTCTTGGAAGTCGACTTCATCCCGTTCCGCCCCAACAATTGCGTAGCCCGACAAGCCTTCGCCTAAATATAGACCTGGAGTCTTCACCGAAAGACTTTCTGCTCCTGTCTCTGCGACAGCCGGGATATCTGCCAACGCATAGTCAGGCCTGCCATTTGAATCGACACCATTAGCAGGTGCTGCAGCTAATCCATATCCATGAGTAAAAGCTATGTGTTGTGACTCCCATGAGTCATTTGGAAGGTCTCCTTGATTCAGTTCGCGCGCTGCTAAGACGACCTGAGTCATCTCACCGTCAATTTCATATCGATCAACATCTATATCCCGAAAATCGTAAAAACTTTTTATACCCTGAGTTTGCTGGAACGTGTCTCGCATCACTGAAGGGTCTAGAAGCCTTACATTTCGGATAGTTCCCATATTTTCAGCAACTTTTTCTGCTGACAGACTCAAATCATAGTCAAATGTGCTGGGAGTGACCTGGTCAAGGCCCATAGCTAGTCTCGTCATCTCAATATTACGCTCTATATAAGGGGCTTCCTTTGTCGATTCTGAAGGCTCGACTTGAAATCGTTGTACCAGGGCCGGATAAACCGTTCCTGCAAGGCTGGCAACTAAAGCCCAAAGCCCAACCGCAATTATTGGGTAAGTAAAACCACGACGCCAAATATTGAAAATGAGAAGGCCAAAACAAAACACGCTTACAATCATCAACAGCTGCAAGGCTGGAAGCTTGGCTTTAATATCGGTATAGGTCGCTCCATCTACGAATCCGCGGCTTGACAAC
>DMOB01000009.1:0-1418 GCA_003452475.1 Acidimicrobiaceae bacterium
ATCGGGTTTAAGTCCGAAGGTGTTATTCCAAGTCGTGAACTCTCGATTCGTAATGGTGTCGATCCTTCAGAAATAGTTTCGCTTGGTGAAGAGATTGAAGCACTAGTGCTTCAGAAAGAAGATCAAGAAGGACGTCTAGTTCTTTCTAAGAAGCGTGCTCAGTATGAACGGGCATGGGGTCGTATCGAAGAAGTTAAAGAAGCTGAAGGCGTTGTCTCGGGCCTTGTTATCGAAGTCGTTAAGGGCGGTCTAATCGTTGACATCGGACTACGAGGGTTCTTGCCGGCTTCATTAGTTGAACTTCGTCGAGTTCGAGACCTTGCGCCCTATATCGGTATGGAACTTGAAGCAAAAATTATTGAACTTGACAAAAACCGAAACAATGTTGTGTTGTCGAGGCGTGCATGGTTGGAAGAGACTCAGAAAGACCAACGCGATAGCTTCTTGGACAATTTGAAGCCAGGCGAAAAGAGAAGCGGCGTCGTTTCCTCTGTCGTCAGCTTCGGTGCATTCGTCGATTTAGGCGGCATGGACGGTTTGATCCACGTATCAGAGCTCTCTTGGAAGCATGTTGATCATCCATCCTCTGTGGTAACGGTTGGAGATGAAGTAGATGTTGAAGTGTTGGAAGTCGATCGCGAAAGAGAGAGAATTTCGTTATCGCTGAAGGCTACTCAAACAGACCCATGGCAAGAATTTGCCAATAGCCACCAGGTTGGAGAATTAGTTTACGGACGAGTTACCAAGCTTGTGCCATTTGGATCTTTCGTCCAAGTCGGTCCAGGTATCGAAGGCCTTGTTCACATATCGGAAATGTCTGCGCATCACGTTGATTTGCCAGAGCAGGTAGTTACACCTGGTGAGGAACTATGGGTTAAGATCATAGACCTCGATTTGCAGCGACGTAGGATAAGTCTTTCCATTAAGCAAGCCGCTGAAGGCGGAGTCGTAGCAGCTGAGTACCAAGCTGCTTTCGGTGAGCACCAGTATGATTCATCTGGAAACTTTATTGGTGAATTCGAAGATATGGCTGCTGATGGAGAAGAGTCGGAAGCCGAAAGGGCATGGCGAGAGTATTACGAAGAGCACGGCGAGGAAGCTTATCGCCAAGCGATTGCTGAGTACGAAGAGCAGCCTGCCGATGGTGAGTTAAGTGCCGAAGACACTGATGAAACGCCACCAGCAGAAGTAGCTGAAGAAGTTTAGAGTTTGAAGTGAGAGTTATAGGGCTCACAGGCGGAATAGGCAGCGGTAAAAGTACAGTTTCTGAGAGACTTGTTGCTGAAGGAGCGGTGCTGATAGACGCGGACGCAATAGTAAAAGAGATGCAACAGCCTGGGAAAACAGTTTACTTAGATATTGTTTCTAGGTTTGGTGATGAAGTCGTTGATACAGACGGCTCCCTGTTGCGTTCTGCT
>DMOB01000009.1:1671-6316 GCA_003452475.1 Acidimicrobiaceae bacterium
GTTTACTTAGATATTGTTTCTACGTTTGGTGATGAAGTCGTCGATGCAGACGGCTCCCTGTTACGTTCTGCTATAGCTAACATTGTCTTTAACGATAAAGATGCACTTAGAGACCTGAATCAGTTAGTGCACCCACCTGTGAACAAGGAGATTCGGCGCCGGATAAGAAATGAAACTGACACAGACAATCTAGTCGTTCTAGACATACCATTATTGATTGAAGGATTGTTGGATGGCGGACGGCCCCGTTACATAGTAAGCGGAATCCTTGTGGTCGATACACCAGTTGATCTGGCTGTGCAAAGGCTTGTGGCCTACCGGGGTTTTAGTGAAGATGACGCTCGGGCCAGAATGAATTCTCAGGTGCCTCGTGAAAAAAGGCTAGAGCTAGCAGATTTTGTGGTTCGAAATGATGGTGAGCCTTCGCTGCTCGATGAACAAATACCAAAGGTGTTGACGTGGGCAAGCCAACTTAAAGAAACCCCTGCCACGCCCGAGCCGTGACGCTCGTTATGGTCAAAATGGTGTGACAGGACGCTTCATATTCATGGCCATTAACCGAAGACTACTACGCCAATAATCCCTAGGAGTACCAGCGCGCTAGCTACGTAGTCCTTAATTTTGTGTCGTTCCTTTAAACGGGTCGTAGAAATTATAAAGGCTAGAACAATTTCAATTTGGCCGAGGGTCCGCACTCGCGAGGCAGTGGTCATCGCCATAGCGACTGTCCATCCTGTGGTCCCTGAAACACTCATTAATCCAATTAAAACGCATCTCCGCCAACTACTAAAAATTTTAGATAGCTGATCTGGTGCGAAAAAAAATAGGTAGAGCCCATGGAGCAACGCTTGAATTCCGAGCATCGTGGCGAGAGTGAAGACAGATCTATGCCAAAGTGAACTTGCGGTCAGAGTCGTCACTGAAGAACGTATTCCGACTGCAGCTAATCCAAAAAAAAGGCCACTACTGATACCGCGTAAAGCCCCAGGAGATGTAGCTAAGTAATAGTAAGATTGCGAAGACTTTTTAGCTGTGAGAGTTACTAGACCTACCATGCATACGACTATTGCAATCCAGGCAAGTAGAGACGGAGATTCTTTAAGAATGATAGTAGAGGCAATAGCTACTAATAGAATTTCCGCTTTCGAGTAAACGGTGCCGACAGCGAAATCGCGCTCTCGAAATGACTTGAGAAGCAGGATAGTGCCAACTATTTGAGCTGTAGCTGCTCCGCTCACTTTGAACCAATATGAACCTGGGATTGAGATAGGAGTCGGATGCCAAATGTATGTGCTTGTCAGAAGCAATATGGCGAATGGAAAGGCAAAGAGAAACCTTGCGTATGCGGCTCCTTCGCTACCAACGACGTCTCTTAGAGCATGTTGCTTGGCTGTTCGAAAAATTTGTGCAACTGACGCAACGAGCGTTATAGGAATCCAGAGCAGGTTAATTCTCGTGGTTGCTAGCTTTATCGAGACGCTGTTGAAGGCGGTTCATACCGTGAAGCCACCGGTCAGGGTCAGAAGTTTTTTGTCGCATCCATTTGTCGGCTATCTGATCAGTCAATATTAAGAATCTTTCATCGACGATAGAGTCGAAGACCTGCTCGGCCACCTCTTCAGCTTCTTTTATTGGGCCACCCGCTTGATTTGCCCATTCGCTGTCCGCTTGATTCCCAAGCATTGGGGTTCTAACGGCAAGAGGCGCTAGCAGCCCTACTCTAATTCCGCGATGCATGTATGTGAACGCGAGCCATTCTGCGAGTCCTACCACAGCGTGCTTACTTACAGCGTATGGTAAATTATCATGTGTGGACAAGATGCCCGCCATTGAAGCCGTGTGCAATATGTAGCCTTCTCCACGCTCCAGCATGCCTGGTAGGACAGCACGAACGGCATGCACATGTGACATGAGATTCACGTTCCATTGAAGTTGCCATTCTTCTAAATCAGTGTCTAGGGGACCGCTACCAGTAGCAATTCCTGCGTTATTGAAAAGTAAGTCAATGGGCCCAACAGTTTCTTCAACTTCGGAAATCATGTTCGAAATGGCGGAAGGATCATTTAAGTCACAGGTAATGGCGATTCCATCTACATCTTTAGCGACTTCTCTGGACTTGCTTTCATCTATGTCTACGATGACTAACTTGGCACCCTCGCTAGCGAACTTCCTGGCGCAAGCGGCGCCGATTCCACTAGCGGCTCCTGTAATAACAGAAACTTTGTTGTTTAGCTGCATTTAATTCTCCGCATTAAAGTAATAACCAAGAACCTAACTGCCTATTGGCGTGCCGCAATGTGGACACGCAGCAGTTCCGCCACGGTCATCATATTGAGAAGCTTTCACGAGAAGGAAACAGCCAGTACAAAGAACCTCATCTTCCTGTTTGCTGAGAATGCGGTCACCTTCTGCAGAAACAAGAACTTTTTCGACAACGTCGCCTTCAGTCTCAGTGTCGTCTTCGTCTTCGTCTTCGTCTTCTGATGCAAGTCGTTCTCTCAGAATAGTGTCAAGGTCGGCTTCTACTTCGTCGTCTTCGTCTTCGTCTTCGTCTTCGTCTTCTGATGTGATTTTGACTCCAGACGGCACTTCTATTTCATGATCGTCGTCGTCTTCTTCACCTTCAGGTGGGATTGCATCGTCATCATCCATTTCGAGGTCAATTTCAAGATCGTCAAGATCACCATCTAGCTCGATATCTGGTTCTTCGTTAGGTTCTATAGTGTCGTCGCTCATAATTGGCCCTGTCTAAAAAAAATGGGCCCTCCAGCGCCGGAGGATACCCATAGTTTCACCCGGATAATGCATCATTCGACGAGATATATTTTGCGACCCCTTATTCGGTACGTAAGATTGTACTGTGAGTGTTGAAAAAAGAGTGCTGCCGACTGCGCTAAACCCTTTCAAAGTGGTCTCTGATTTTAATCCGTCAGGCGATCAGCCTAAGGCGATTGAGGCTTTGTCCGATGGAATCAACAGTGGATTGAAGTTCCAAACGCTTCTTGGAATTACAGGCTCCGGTAAAAGTGCGACAATGGCCTGGACGATCGAAAGCGTGCAGAGGCCAACTCTTGTACTTGCGCCAAATAAATCGCTGGCAGCACAGCTAGCTAACGAATTCCGAGAATTTTTTCCTGATAATCGTGTTGAATATTTTGTTTCATATTATGACTACTATCAGCCGGAAGCGTATATGCCGTCTTCGGATACGTACATTGAGAAAGACTCATCGGTTAACGAAGAAATCGATAGACTTCGGCACTCAGCTACTGCAGCGCTTCTAACTCGGAGAGACGTAATAGTAGTTGCATCGGTTTCTGCGATCTATGGACTGGGTCCGCCAGAGGAATATTTAAGGAAGATGCTTTATCTACGCGTTGGTGATGCGCGTGAGCAGCGAGCGATCCTACGACAGCTTGTGGCTATGCAGTATGAGCGTAATGATATGAACTTGGTTAGAGGGAAATTTAGGGTCAGAGGGGACACACTTGAGATACATCCGGCGTACGAGCAGTTCGTGGTCCGAATTGAACTGTTTGGCGACGAGATAGAGCGGATTACTCGCATTGACACGCTTACTGGTGAGCGTTTGGAAGAGGTAACTGAGGTCACAATTTTTCCAGCTACTCACTATGTGACAGGTGAGGAAAAATTACAAACTGCTTTAGGGAAAATAGAGAATGAGTTACAGGAGCGACTTGCGTGGTTTGAAAGCAACAATAAACTTCTCGAAGCTCAGAGACTAAGAATGCGAACTGAATATGACCTTGAAATGTTGCAGGAACTCGGTTATTGCAACGGCGTTGAGAATTACTCGATGCATCTGGATGAAAGAACATTTGACGAACCGCCCTACACTCTTTTAGATTTTTTTCCCAATGATTTTTTGCTAATAATCGATGAGAGTCACGTGGCTGTTCCTCAGCTTCATGGGCAACATGCTGGTGATCGGTCCCGGAAAAATACACTTATTGATCATGGATTCCGTCTTCCCTCAGCGCGCGATAACAGGCCTCTGAAATTCGATGAGGTTATGGAACGACTCAATCAAGTGGTTTTCTTATCTGCAACACCGGGTAACTATGAGGTTGAGCAAAGCGAGCAGATAGTCGAACAGATTATTCGCCCGACTGGACTAGTTGACCCAGAGGTAATTGTTAAACCAACCAAAAATCAAATTGATGATTTGATAGAGCAAATAGAATATCGGGTCGCTCGAGGTGATCGAGTTTTAGTTACAACGCTGACAAAGAAGATGTCTGAAGATCTAACAGATTATCTGCTTGAGCTAGGTACCAAGGTGCGGTATCTCCACAGCGAAATCGACACTATCGAACGAATTGAAATATTGCGTGACCTTCGACTAGGTGAGTTCGATGTTTTGGTCGGAATTAACCTGCTTCGTGAAGGGCTCGATTTACCTGAGGTTTCTTTGGTGGCGATCCTAGATGCAGACAAAGAGGGCTTCCTGAGAAGTGAGACCTCGTTAATTCAGACAATTGGGCGAGCGGCGAGGAACGTAGACGGTCAAGTAATTATGTATGCGGATGCCGTAACAGCTTCGATGCAGAAAGCTATCTCTGAGACGAACCGCCGAAGAGGCCTACAGCAAAAATACAATAAAGAAAATAACATAAACCCTCAC
>DMOB01000284.1:0-3489 GCA_003452475.1 Acidimicrobiaceae bacterium
ATGTCTGAGGAGCCTGTGTATGACTATGTAATTCAAGCAGTCACGGGAATAGTTGATGTGCAACGTGATCGCGCTAGCGGTGCAGCTGATCTGAGCCATCATTTTCCTGCTGATAAAATCACGTCGCACGCACTAGTTGAAGCGATTCTTGCAGCATTGTTCGCTCGAGAGCGGCACCCTGACCGGCGAGGTCAAGAAGTTGAAGTGAGTATGCATGAAGCAAACCTCGCTTACATGTGGCCAGATGCAATGATGCAGCACAGCATTGTCGGAGATGTAGACGGCCCCGGAATTTATCCTGGCGAGTATTACCGTGTCTATTCGACCATTGACGGGGCTGTCGTGGTGATGCCACTTATGGGTCCAATGGCAGGCATTTGTGCGGCTATTAACCGCCCCGAGTTAGCTGAAGATCCTCGATTCCAAGTTTTAGGTGCATCTAACTTGGACGAATTTCAAGACTTACTGGCCGAACACATATCTAAGTGGACCACCGAAGAAACTCTTAATGCTTTTGGTGAGCATGATGTGCCTGTAGGGCCAGTCATACCTCGTAACGAGATACATGATCACCCGCAGGTCAAAGAGCGCGAGTCAGTACCAGAACATGACGTGTTTCCTGTTGGGCGTATTCGGTCAGCGCGACCAGCATGGAGAATGAAGGAAACTCCTGAACTTTTGCATGAGGGGGCACCAATAATGGGAGAGCACACGGACGTAGTCCTAGCGGAGCTCGGTTACTTACCCGAAGAAATTGCAGCTTTACGACAGGCTGGCACCATTGCCTAAAGATTCCTTAACGTCATTACTTCAACTTCAGTCCGAGTCAACAGGAGCTTTTCTGGATACGCGGCATTAGCTCGGTGTTGGTCAGAGCACCGCTCGCCCATTCATTTGACCTAACGGCTCAGCAAGAAGTTCGAGGCGTTCACCATCAGGACCATTGAAATAGAATGAATTTCCGTGTTCGAAAACAATATTGACACCAGCTGCTTTAAGTTTTGATTTGAGGTATGCGTGCGTATCAGGTGCTACCGAAATAGCGAGGTGATGCATCGATCCCAAGACCTCTTGGTACGGACCTAAATCTAAACCGGGAAAATCGAAGAAAGCCAATGCATTACCATTGCCTATATCAAAGAAAAAATGTGTTGAGCCCTTGTAGTCGCGATTCTCAAAGAGTTCAGTAAGGGGAAACTCGAGCACCTCTTGATAAAAAGTGATGGTTTGTGCAACATCGGAACACAACAGCGCTAAGTGGTGTACGCCGTTAGCTGATGAGGTCGGCCTTAGTTCCTTTGCCACGAGGTGAGCTTCTCGAAGCCTTTCCCATTCGTTGCTTCGGTCCATTCCTTCAGCATCTTCTAATCCTGCCACTGGCTTTCCTCGCTATTTCGCGTCATTGAGCCACATTGTTTTGCGGCGTCTCGGGACTCAGCATTCACTTGCGATAGTAGCGCTTTGGAGCTTAACCAATTACAGCTCAATTCGATTCGGGATACGGCTCAGTCTGCTGTTTCAGAATTGGTAACTTCTTGTAGTCTTCTTCTGTAACCCCGTCAAAGTTCAATGAGGAGTTTTGTGTCTGGAGATGCCGCCGTTGTTGCATGGATCGCTGCGGCTAAAGCATGGACTGATGCGACTCTTACATGGATAGTCGACGCGGAAGCTGCTGACCCAAGTGCCGCCTATCGGGCTGCCGCAGCTGCTTTTCGGGCTGCTGAACAAGCTGATCCTGGAAGTGAAGCTGCAATCAGATACCGCTCAACTGCCGATGACTACCGAAATGCCGCCTACGCAGATGCAGCGGTTGCCTGGTCAACTTCTGGTGCTTGGGCTTCATCTGCTCAAGCATGGGCTGCTACAGGCAAACTGTGGTCGAGCCGTTCAGAGGCAAGCGCCCAGGCTGCTGCTGAAGCTGCTGAGGCGGCGGCGGCTCAAGCTGCTGTTGAAGCAGCTACTCGGCCAAATACTTATAAGCCACCCGAATAAAGTATGTCTCGAGTTTGCTGACTAAGTCCCTGCACCAGCTTTCATTTATTTCAACTGTCGCAACAGTCAGCGATGAGCTCTCAGAGGTTAATTGACTGAACTCATCAGCAAGCAATCGGCCTGACTCCACTATTCTCACATTCCACAGAATTAGTCATGCTACCGTCGTCTAATTATTCGCAGTGTTCACAGACATGGAGGAAACATGCTTCGAGATTTAAATAACAAAGTCGCCTGGATCACGGGTGCTGGAACCGGGATAGGCGAAGGCTCAGCAGTTGCGCTTGCTGAAGCTGGGATGCACGTGGTTCTCTCTGGTCGCCGTCGAGAAAAACTCGAAGAGGTAGCCCAACGTTGCTTAGGTAAAGCTAGCGTCGAGTTACTTGATGTCGCCGACAAAGACGCTGTGGCCAAAGTAGCTGCGCGAATTATTGAAACTCACGGCCGCATCGACGTTTTAGTGGCTTCAGCGGGCATTAATGTGAAAGAGCGCAACTGGCATAATGTGAGTGTTGAAGATTGGGATCAGGTAGTACGCATTGATTTGGACGGCGCTTTCTATTGCTGCAAAGCTGTCCTGCCAACTATGAAATCGCAGGGTGAAGGTCTTATAGTAAACATCTCCTCGTGGGCAGGCAAGCACGTCCATATTTTGACCGGGCCGGCGTATACCGCTGCCAAACACGCCATGAATGCTATGAATGAAAGCATTAACATGGAGGCAGGCATATTCGGAGTGAGAGCTTGTGCCGTATGCCCAGGTGAAGTTGCGACACCTATTCTGGATAATCGGCCAATTCCTGTATCTGCTGAGGACCGAGCCAAGATGGTGCAGCCCGAGGACTGCGGAGAACTGATCCGTTTTCTAGCGCAACTACCAAATCATGTATGCATTAATGACGTAACTATCAGCCCGACTTATAATCGACAGTACGCTGCGGACGCGCAAACATATTTACCATCCTCTTAGGAGTTGTGGTTTTGCAACGCTACGAAACAAGAAACCTCATTGAAATGAGATACTTTCTTTTCACTAAACGTGAGAATCTTCATAAATCTGACGTTTCATGGCTTTGTTAGTACACGCCGTTCGGATCAGAATGTCAAAACTACGTCAGCGTGGCCGCTAAGAGATACAACCGCTGCCGGTCCGGCCCAATTCAGTTCGTAACCGCCTACGAGAATTTCTTCCGCATTCTCTGGACTCACGCCTACGACTCTCTGACTACCGCCAGAACAATGAACAGCTTGAGCGCCTGTCACTAAAGTCTTCAAGAGTTCAACAGCAGTACCAGCAGCTTCACCAACTTTTCCGTCAATGTTCGTTATGTAGTCAGTCTGAAGTAATCGGACCGCATGCGAAGCGAAGAAAACGTTGACCAAGTGACCATCTTGAACTGCTTGAGCTGCGCAGGCAATGCCTACCACACATTTGCGTGGGTCAATTTCTGGGTCCGTGGATATCATTATAAAATAACTCTTAGACATCTTATGACC
>DMOB01000280.1:0-4890 GCA_003452475.1 Acidimicrobiaceae bacterium
CTGGTCGGCCAGGGCCCCATCGAGAAGTCCATTCCGGTTCTCCTGGCAGTGATCTTAGCCATAGAACAAAATCGAGTTTATTTCGTTTATTTTTGTCATTCGGATGTCCTCCTGAGGCGCTAGCTAGCTGGAGCATCTCTTCGTTCGTCAGACTTGATAGCTCTCCGAATCCTGGTGCAGTTGAAACATCAAAATAGACTGATCCGCCACTGATATAAGCATGACCTGAGTCGAGAACTTGACCAACTAGCTGTCGTACTTCTGATATCGCTGACGTGGCTCGCGGTTCGCTATGAGGGGGAAATAAGCCTAAAGCCTTCATGTCCTCTTCGAAAACAGCTAGAGATCGGGCTGCTAGATCAAGGTAGTGGACGCCTAGGCTGCGCGCTCGACTCAGTAAGTCATCGTCAACGTCAGTTACGTTTCGCACACATTGAGTTAGGTAACCGAGCGATCGTAGCCTCCGTTGTAACACGTCATACGCAATAAACGTTGACGCATGACCCATGTGGGTAACTTCATATGGCGTTATTCCACAGGTATAAATTTTAACTAAGTCCGATTCTGTTGAGAATTTGACTATCTCTCTGGACCGGGTCTCATATAACCGAAAATTTGTGCTCAGCGGACTGCATCCAGACCTGTGAGCTTAAGAGCGACGCGAGTTTTGTATCTCATGTTTAGCTGAAGCAGAACGGCAGTAAAGGCTTCTATTGCCGTTGCGTTAGAGAGGTTCCCGCTATCTAGGGCTCGGGCACCAGGAATGGCGTTTATGACTTCAGCAACCTTGGACGTAGCATCGCTATGGTCACTGCAAATTAGAATATCGCTGTCTAGAGGACGCGCTAGGTCACCAAGCTCATGAGCAGGGACATGCTGTAACGTTGCAGCTACTTTTGATTCAGGCAAAGTTGCTTGCATCGACGCAGCGACAGACCCGCGCGGTGGGATAAGTGGCACAAATTCATCGTCCACTCTGGCTAAAGCGTTGGACATGGTAACAACAACTTTTCCACGAAGATGAGTTTCGACTGTCCGAGCAGTAATTGATGCTGCGTCCCATGGCGTAGCTATGATGACAAACTCGCATTCAGCTGCGGCCGAATTGTCACCTGGAACGATAGAAAGTTCCCGATCGGGCCACTTTTGTTTGATCTTGTCCACCACTTCCATGGAACGATATTTGGACCTAGAACCCAAAATAATCTCGTAACCAACGTCCGCTAACCGAGTTGCCAGGGCTGCTCCGGCGGGCCCAGTTCCACCTACTATCCCAATCTGCATACTCAGCACGGTAACTTGCCTTTAAGAGGAACTTCCAAACTGTTAAAAATTTCCTCTTACAGCTGGGCTTTAGGAGGTCTTTCTGATGGGCTTAATGGATGGCAAAAAGCTACTCATAACTGGAGTGCTGACTGATGCTTCGCTCGCGTTCGAGGTCGCAAAATTAGCCCAGGAGCAGGGGGCTGAGATTGTTTTAACTGGTGCTGGGAGGGCGATGAAGCTAACGGAGCGAACTGCTCGTAAGCTCCCGGTGCCGTGCGACGTGCTCCCTTTAGATGTAACTTCTCCCGAAGAGATATCGGCAGTTCGTGACGAGCTATTAGAGCGTTGGGGTCGGCTAGACAGCGTTCTGCATGCTATTGGGTACGCACCCGAAGCTTGTTTGGGTGGCAATTTCATGAACGCTGAATGGGAAGACGTTGCGGTAGCTGTGCACATTTCCGCTTACAGCCTCAAGGCACTTGCTGCTGGAATGGAGCCATTGTTGAGAGAAGCTAAGGGGAATGTCGTTGGGCTCACTTTCGACGCGACTGTTGCTTGGCCTGTCTATGACTGGATGGGGGTAGCTAAAGCAGCATTCGAGTCCACGGCTCGCTACCTTGCGAAATCTTTAGGCAGCCAAGGAATTAAGGTGAACTTAATTTCGGCCGGTCCGATTCGAACGATGGCCGCAAAATCTATTCCGGGTTTCTCTGCCTTTGAAGATACCTGGCAAGAAAAATCGCCTTTGGGTTGGAATGTAAATGATCAGCGTTCTGTGGCCCGGTCAACTTTGGCGTTAATGTCTGATTGGTTCCCCTTGACTACGGGAGAAATCATCCATGTTGATGGCGGCTACCATGCCATCGGCGCATAGTGAGCGCTAGCTAATTTTCGGCTGGGTGGTCAATATCTTCTGAGAGTCGTCCGATGAGTCCTCTCATTACGTCATCTAAAGTGACTACTCCGAGGCTGGTCCTATTGTCGGTCACAAGCGCTAAGTGAACTCGAGATTTCTGCATTAGTTGTAGGACCTCTGGTAGATTGCTCTGGCCAGAAATTCGGAGCATCGGCCTGATTGATGAAGCCGCAAGCTTTTCGGATGATTGTCCTATTGGGAGTTGCAGTAGGTCTTTCCCGTGAACAAACCCTCGCACATCATTGCTATCTTGACCCACGACGACTAGGCGAGTGTGCTGAGTCTCGTCAAAACACTTTTCGATATCGATGAGCTGGGCGTTGAGATGAACAAAGTTAACTTGCTCAAAAGGCATCATCACTTCGAGTACTGATGTGTTGCTAAATTGGAGAGCGCTTTCGATGAGACTGCGCTCCTCCGCATCAATTAGCCCCTCTTGATGAGAATCTCTGACCATAAGTCCAAGTTCTGCTGCAGTAACAACTTCAGATACTTCTCTCGTAGGTTTAACTCGCAATACAGTAAGTAACCCATTCGATAGCCACAACATGGCTCGGACTACTGGACGAGCTACTAATAAGTATCCGGACATTGGCCGGGACAAGCATAGAAGCGTCTTTTCTGGTCCCGCTAATGCAAGGTTTTTAGGAACCATTTCGCCCATGACCATGTGGATAAGAACCACAAGGGCGAGGGCTATGGCAAAACCAATGCTATGAAGAAGCGTTTCAGAAATTTCGAACAATCGATTTATAAGGTTTTCGATAACTTCGGAGACAGCTGGTTCCATAAGTTTACCGACGACTATTGAACAAACGGTTATCCCCAGTTGCGCTCCACTGAGACTTAGAAGGACATCGCTTTGTAAGCGTTGCGCCGCTATGGAACTGCGCTCTCCGGACGCGGCTCCGGCGTCAATCGCAACACGTTTTGCACCTAAAACTCCAAATTCGAATGCGACGAATGCGCCGTTGAACGAAATCAGAACAAGCCCCACTAATATGGCAACTAAGCTCATGGCTTTGCCTCTTCAGTGGAATCGGTTTCTTTGGATAACGGAGCGGGTCGAATAAACATCTCTGCTATTCGAAGCCGATCTTTTTTGTCAACGCTGAACAACCAGCCGCTCCACTCAAAGGAGTCTCCTTCGTTTGGGATATTTCCAAATTGCTGCAATGCAAAACCGGCTAATGTTTCGTAGGGTCCGTCGGGCAGGTTGAAGCCCGCTAACTCAGCTAATTCATCGGGAGAAGTTGTTCCCTCCACTCGGAAGCGGTTACCTGACTGCGCTCTAGTCAAAATCACCGGGTTGTCATATTCATCTTCGATATCGCCGACGAGTTCCTCGAGAATATCTTCGCGAGTTATCAAACCCGCTGTGCCTCCGTGTTCGTCTACCACTATGGCCAAGCGACGAGAGCCTCTTTCAAGATCCAGCAGAACTCCATCTAGTTCGCGCTGTTCTGGAACGACGAGCGCAACTCTCATAATGGTTCGCAACGGAGTTGTTCGTCTGTCACCGGTATCAAGTCCGAAGATATCGCTGACTTCGGCGACCCCAGCGATGTCATCCACGGTGGTGCCGAGAACCGGAAATCTTGAGTAGCCCGACTCACGAGCGATATCCAGAAGGTCCCCAATCGTGTTATTTTCGTTTAAGCACACCATTGCGGGGCGTGCAGTTAACGCATCTGCCGCTGTTTTACGCGAAAGCCTTAGCGTGCGGGTTATCAGCAACGCGTCAGTTTCAGACAAAGTTTCCTCTTGCGAAGCCCGGACCAAATATTCGAGATCGTCTAGAGATTGGCTTGACTGCATGTTTTCTGTTGGTTCGATTCCGAGGCGTCGCACTATCCTGTTTGAGATGTTGTTAAAAAAAAGAATTATTGGCGAACCAACTAGTCCATAAAGTCGAAGTATCGGGGCGAGCCCAAGTGCCACTCCCATCGGCCTCGAAATCGCTAAATTTTTTGGTGCAAGTTCTCCAAAAATCATTTGGGCCAGTGAGGCCACAATGACTGCCATAGCTGCAACAACAACTCCGTTTGAGTCATTTGCCCTCGAAACAAAACGCCATATGGAGCCGATCGCGTCTTCAGCTATCACCCCCATCATAAGAGAAGTCAGGGTGATCCCAAGCTGAGCCGCTCCTAAATGATAACTCAGCCGACTCGATAAGTTACGTGCATTACGAGCCCGCCGATTGCCACTCTCGGCAAGTAGCTCGAGTCGTTTCGGGTCAACTACGACGAGTGAGAATTCTCCTGCTACGAATACTGCATTGAACGCTATGAGTACAGAGACAAACAAGAGGCCGATCAACGGATTCATGTTCGCCTCCTCTCGCTTCTAGCGGTTACTGTTGCACTAAATCTGACATTCGTAACGCTACCCTTGCATCGATGTCATACGGCGCCACTACTCCTGAAGACCTGACTTCCTCTAAAGATGAGACAGAACCGAGCCCGGCTATTCGCAAAGACCGCTCTCTTAGCTGGCTGAAACGCTTAGGCCCTGTTCTCGCTACTCATCGTAAACGTGTTTTGCTATCGATAGCGGCGGCGATCATCGCGATGATTGTTCAGATTCTCGTACCTCGTGTTGTTGGCCTCGCTATAGATCAGGGCTTATCGGAGCGCAACAAGTCTTTATGGCCTTTCGTGGTTGTATTGATTGCTCTGGCTGTGGCTCGAGGGGGTTTTACTTTT
>DMOB01000280.1:5187-10550 GCA_003452475.1 Acidimicrobiaceae bacterium
TCTGGCTGTGGCTCGAGGGGTTTTTACTTTTGCCTATCGGTATGGCTTATATGGCATGGCTTTCAAAGTTGAAAATCAGTTACGGAATTTACTTTTCGAACATCTCGGGCGTTTATCATTTTCGTTTTTCGATCGAGTTCAAAGTGGGCAGATAATTAGTCGTGCTAATTCTGATATTCGATCAGTGCAAATGTTCTTGGCCTTCGCTCCAATCATGGCAGTCCAATTCATGAGTTTCATTATCGCTATTTTGTTGATGGCTGCAATCAGTCTTCCTTTAACAGCGATAACGATGGTCGCCCTTCCCGCAGTTTTTATAGTTGGACAACGGCTCAGAAAAATAATGTTTCCGCTTTCCTGGATTGTTCAGTCTCGCCAGGCAGAGGTAGCTACTGTCGTCGATGAAAATATTAGTGGGATACGGGTCGTAAAAGCTTTCGCTGCAGAGCAACATCAGATCAACTCGCTCGGCGTTGCAGCGGTAAGGCTCCGCTGGGCAAATCTATTTCAGCACTATGCTCGAGCAGTTCACACTCCTTTTATCGAGAACCTTCCAAGAATTGCGCTTGCCCTTGTGCTCCTAATTGGAGGCAGGCAGGTAATTGATGGCACTCTCACTATCGGAGATCTTATTTCATTCAACCTCTACATAATTTTGCTTCAAGCACCATTCAGGTTTATTGGGATGCTTTTGATTCTTGGTCAGAGAGCTAAGGCTTCCGCTGCGCGCATGTACGAGATTCTTGATGAGCCGCCTTCAGTGACTGATAGCCCAGGAGCTATTGATCTTCCTTCCGGCAACGGATTGGTTCATTTTGACAATGTTTCTTTTGCTTACGGAACTGAAAAAATAGGAGATTCAGCTGGATTGACTAGCTCACCTTCCATTCTTCGCCAGTTTGATTTAGTTCTTCAACCCGGAAGCATTACCGCCATTGTTGGGCGGACAGGAACAGGTAAGTCGACTGTAAGTCGGCTTTTGATGCGGTTCTACGATGTTGAGTCGGGGCAAATCACGATAGATGGCTTAGATGTTCGGTCAGTTACTCAAAGCAGTTTGCGAAATCGGATAGGCCTTGTATCTGATGAGCCCTTTTTATTTTCAACTACCATTAGAGAAAATATTGCCTACGGAATGCCCCAAGCCACGTTTGCTGAGATTGAACAGGCAGCTCAAGCAGCTCAAGCTCACGACTTCATATGTGATCTCAAAGAGGGATATGACACAGTTGTCGGGGAACGTGGTTATGACCTCTCTGGGGGTCAGCGTCAGCGCATAGCTATAGCTCGACTATTTCTAATGCAACCTCAGATTCTCATCTTTGATGATGCAACTAGTTCTATTGACGTTGCTGTCGAGGAAGCGATCCATAAAAATTTGCTCGCGCTCCTAAAGGGCAGGACGACAATAATTATCGCTCATCGACTGTCAACGATTGCTCTTGCTGACTCAGTCGTGCTTATAGATAATGGGGCCGTAGTCGCCAAAGGAACTCATTCAGAGTTAATGGAAACTGTGCCCTTGTATGCACAAACTCTTGCATCGAGCGATGCCGACGTGAAGCCGAATGGTTCAGGAGCTCAAGCTATTTTTTCTGAAGGTGGAGGGCTCTAATGGTGATGATGGGTGCCGGAGGTGGTGCTTTCATGGGACCAACTGCCACGCAATCTAGTGCGACCGCCGGGCTTCCTTTCGCCGGTGTGCCCACTGAGATGCAGGAAGGCGCAGATAAAATCTTAGCTAAAGAGCCAGAACACCCTGCGCCGAATATTATTTTTTCTCCCGATAGTACGAAACAGCAAAAGTACGGGTTGTGGCTTCTTATCCGCCCTCGGTGGGTAGCAGCTTTCGTTGGTTTAGTGCTGCTTATCTTAGAAACCGGTACAGCGCTACTTGGTCCAGTTCTAACTCAGCAAGGTATCGACAACGGTGTAATTGCTAGGGACAAAGATTTTCTTAATACGGTGGTTTATCTCTTCCTAGCCGTTATCGGTCTGAATATTTTGCTTAGTTTTCTGCGCCAAAGGTGGAATGGTCGACTCGGTGAAGATCTCTTGCACGACCTTCGCATTAAGCTATTTAGTCATTTTCAGCGGTTAGGAATTGATTGGTACACGTCAGAGAAATCTGGAGTTTTACTAAGTCGTATGACATCAGATGTAGAGGCCTTAACTCTTCTAATCAATGAAGGCTTCGTGAACTTAGTTATTCAAGGGGTAACGGTCGGCGTGGTGACTGTTATTCTCTTTGTTTACGATCCGACACTGGCGTTGCTACTTCTGGGCCTAGTCCTTCCGCCATTAATCACATTAACCATTTGGTTTAGAAGCGTAAGCCAAAGAGGCTATGCGGCGGTACGAGATCGTATCGCAGAGCTTCTAGCTGATCTTTCTGAAAACCTTTCGGGCATTCGTGTCATATCAGCTCTGAATAGAAGGCGAAGGAACAATCAAGCCCACCAGCAAATTACGAACAACTATTTGGATGCGAATCTGTTCACTGCTCGAGCGGGTGCAATTTACGGGCCTGCTACTGAAGCCGTCGGGATAGCTTCCCAAGCTGTGGTTTTGCTGGTCGGTGGCTGGATGGTTCTCGATGGCGAGTTAAAAATTGGAGAGCTAACTGCTTTCGTGCTTTTCGTGACTACTTTTTTTGCGCCTATTCAGCAAATGGTTCAGCTATACAACACCTACCAGCAAGGACAATCAGCCCTTAAGAAAATATCTTCCGTTTTAACAACTCAGCCAACTGTTCAACAAAAGTTAGGGGCAACTAAATTACCGCCGATCGAGGGGCGTATTATCTTCGAGGATGTCAGTTTTGGTTATTCACCCGGAGTCGAAGTTTTAAAAAACATCGACTTGGTAATCGAGCCTGGGGAAACGTTTGCCTTGGTTGGGGCAACTGGTGCAGGTAAAAGTACTGTGGCTAAGTTAATTACTCGATTTTATGACCCTTCAAGTGGCCGAGTGACTATCGACGGTATGGATTTACAAGATTTGGAAATCCATTCTTTGCGAAGCCAACTGGGAGTAGTTCCACAAGAACCATTTTTATTCCACGGTACTATCAAGGACAACATTATTTTCGCTGCTCCACATGCCACCGACGAAGAAGTCACTCAAGCAGCTGCTCAAGTGGGTTTAGATAAGATAACGGAACAATTACCGGCGGGTCTGGACACCCTTGTTCATGAGCGAGGAGTTTCTTTATCAGCCGGAGAACGCCAGCTCATCGCTCTCGCACGGGCATTTATAACCCGTCCTCGTGTGATAGTTCTGGATGAGGCGACTTCGAGTCTTGACCTTAAATCCGAGTCTCATATTGAAACAGGTTTGGATAGTTTGCTTGAGGGACGCACAGCAATCTTAATCGCGCACCGCTTAGCGACAGCGATGAAGGCTGATCGCATTGGAGTAATCGATGAGGGTCATGTCGTTGAGCTAGGCACCCATCTCCAATTGATAGAGCTGGACGGCAGATATGCACACATGTACCGAACTTGGTCATCGCATGCCGGGAATGATTTCGGTTCAGCAAATTAGTTAACTGAGCAATTTAGTTATGCCCTCAACATACCTGGCTCAGTTTTATCAATTGGTTGAGTCCACTCTGATGCCGGAATGTTAGTTCCAAGTACAAGTCGGTGCGTTGGGCTGATGAGTTCTTGATGCAGCCAACCTGCGGGGGCACTCAGACGACAACCAGATTTCGCCTCATAAATTTCACCATCAGGAGTAGCAAATGCTGCTTCACCTGAGATCAACCAAATATTGACATTGAACTCATGAAAGTGAACTTCTGAGTCTTCAGTCTGCTGATGGTCGTACGCAATAGCGTGCAGCCCCATCTCTGCGGCTTCTCTGAGCGCTTGTTCTTCGGAAATCGGTGCACCAGTAACAAACTCAAATTTCATGTCGTTGCAACTCTCCTAGTCGTACCGGGACAGTCTGTCAGACCAAAGCAGTTTTGCCGCTTTTCGTTGCGAGATACCTACCTTGCTTGATGACTATTTTTTAGGCTTCGACTACCGAGCCTTGTTACATCATCGACACACCTTTTAAACTTCGAACCCCAGACGGACTGCTGCCCTGAATATCAAAGCTTTAAATTGTTTCGATTTAAGGTAAGCGGCTTATTTCAATCTCAACACTTTATTAATTTTGTAAATTTTCAGTTGAATACAAAGGGTTGTCTTAGTAGATGGTCAAGATCTTTGCTCTGATTCGAAGAAATATCATAGTTTCGGCATCTAGCTGTGGACAGTTCCTTAGAGCCTAATTTTCCAATGTTTAAGGTCTAATATTTTATTTCAATGGGCTAAGCACATACCAACACCTTGGCTTCTGGCAAGCTAAAGGAGTGTCAAATACATCTTCTGCCTCCGTCGTCTTAGAAGGCGTTTCAGTTAAGTACGAGGATCGGACCGTCCTTGGTCCGATAGATCTGGAAATCCGTTCCGATGAAAGGTGGATAGTCCTTGGACCAAACGGCAGCGGGAAAACTAGTTTGGTTAAAATTTTGTCGCTGTATCGTTACCCAACTACTGGATCAGTTCAAATATTGGGCGAACGTTGGGGGCAAACCGATGTTAGAGAGCTCCGTAAGCGAATAGGACTAGCTAGTTCTTCTTTACGGGATCAGTTCCGAGCAGACATTACAGGGTTAGAAATTGTTGTCACGGCCAGGCATGCTGCGCTGGAAACATGGTGGCATACCTATAGCGAGGCCGACCTTGATGCCGCTAGAAGTTGTTTAGCCCAAGTGGGAGCCGAGAGCTTAGCCGTTAGAAATTTTGAGACCTTGTCTTCAGGTGAACAACAACGAGTTCAACTAGCTCGTACTTTAATGGGTGATCCTGGGTTACTAATCCTTGACGAGCCCACTGCTGGTTTAGATCTTTCCGGAAGAGAACAACTCGTGACGAGCCTTTCAAGTCTTGCCTCTATGTCATCAACTCCGGCCACTGTGCTTGTCACTCACCACACCGATGAGATTCCTCCTTCGTTTACTCATGGGTTGCTGTTACGCGATGGATGTCCTCTTTCAACCGGTCCTCTAGAAGATATTCTTACTGCAGAAGCCTTGTCCGAATGTTTCGGATTGAAATTGCGACTGGAGCATCGCGAAGGACGGTGGCTATCGTGGGCCGCGACTTAGATCGCGAGCAGGCACTTGACCCCGCGCGTAATCAGTCAACTATTTTTGGGGAGGTCGCTGATCTGTACGAAAGATCGAGGCCCTCTTATCCGGCGCAGTTGTTCGACTGGATAGGTACCGTTTCCAATATTGGCAATTCTGCACTTGTCGTAGATGTTGGTTGTGGCACTGGAAAAAGTTCAGAGTGGTTCGTGAGAAATGG
>DMOB01000280.1:10951-12338 GCA_003452475.1 Acidimicrobiaceae bacterium
AGTCCAATTGCTTTACAGTAGAGACTGTCGAATTTCAGAATTGGCTTGGATTGGCTGCGCCGGCAGATCTAGTTATTTCTGGCCAAGCGTGGCACTGGGCTGATCCACTAACCAGATTTCGCTCAGCGCATGCGACACTCAAAAACCAAGGATGGCTTTGCGTTTTTTGGAATCAACCAGAAGTGCATTCTGATGAGATCCATAAGGACATTGATAAGGTCTACGACTTTCTTCCTTCAGACGTAAAACAGGCGTTTGTTGGTACCCGCCTACCCGGCAGCAAATCTGCTATTACGGCAGCTTCACCTGCCGCTGAATTCGATGAAAGTAAATGTTTCGGTTCGGTGAAGCAGTTCAACTTAAGTTGGGAGTTAGAGGTGACATCTCAGTCGCACGTCCAAAATTTACTTACGCAGTCCACTCATCGATTACTGCCCACGGAGTACCGCTATCGACTCCTCAATGAAATCACCGATGTAATTAACTCACATGGCGGGTCATATATCCAGACATTTAATACGCATGCCTATGCAGCCATGCGGTCAACCTGAGAAACTTTGATATATGGGACCTTACGAAAAAATAATTCGGTCATACTTTAATGCTTGCAGCGAAGGCGAAGATACTGATATTTCTGCTCACTTTTCAGATGACGCTACTATTTTCGACACCAACCATCCTCCAGTCGTGGGGAAACCCGAAATAGGGGTTTTCTGGCTCAAGATTCGCAGCAAATGGCAAAATGCTAAATGGTTTGTTCATCGGGTGGTCGAAGATGGTGAAACGGCAGCTATCGAATGGGCAATGACCGGCGATTCCCAAGAGACTAGTTTCGTGATTCATGGCAGTGAACATTACGAATTCAAAGATGGCTTAATTTTTGAAATACGTCAGTATTGGACGTTTGACCCCAGCAACCTCGGCGGTGGCCTCATAAGCTACCCCTACGGCGAGTCGGGACGTTTAGGGGATGAATCCTTTGACTGAGCATGACCCCCAACAAGTGCATTTTGTATACAACGATCCGCAATTTGAGTCTCGCTCGAGAGCTGCGACGGCGCTTCGAGAGCTCGGTAATGCTTTTGTAGGTCATAGAACAGATGACGAAACGTTAGCTGCAATAACTCGCTGGGCTAAAGAAGCTACGCAATCGCTGCGGTCTTCTGCACCCGTTAAAAGACCTACGGACTATTTCGAAAAACGGTATACCGATCCGATTCCCCTTGACGGACAAGAGGTAATAGCGTTTTCAGATCGGACTTTCAGTGGGCCAGCTAACCCTATGGGCATGGAGATTCGGTTAACACGGCGAGATAAGTCGGTTGTGGCATCTGCAAACTTTGGGTCCTCTTTTGAGAGTGCACCTGGTCGTGTGCACGGAGGCGCT
>DMOB01000165.1:0-5684 GCA_003452475.1 Acidimicrobiaceae bacterium
GCTCGATCAGACTTTGATTTACCTAAGCATCAAGGTCTAACTGGTTTTGTAGTCGACATGCATGCAGAAGGCGTGGAGGTAAGGCCACTTCGCCAGATGACAGGCGGCACTAATTTTAATGAGGTTTACTTTACCGATGTGCGTATCCCTGATACTCATCGGCTTGGTGACATTAACAAAGGTTGGGGCGTCGCCCTCACTACCTTAATGAACGAGAGAGCCTCAATTGGGTCTGGTAGCGGCGGCACTGGTGGCAGCTACACCAAATTAAGCGCTATGTTACGTCACTACGGCAAAACCCAAGATGCGCTCGCTCGACAACAATTAATGAACATTTACACTTACGGTAAGGTACTTGCTTGGTCGAACACCCGCACGATGGATGCTCTGAAGGCCGGTAAAACTCCAGGTGCGGAAATGTCTTTATCCAAAATGGGCCTAACGAAACAGATGCAAGCAACATGTGACTTTGTAAGTGACGTGCTGGAGACAAAATTAGTTGCCGACACGGGCGAGTGGGGCACATACTCTTGGGCTGGCTACGTCCTTGGACACCCTGCCATGAGAATCGCGGGCGGTTCCGATGAAGTTATGCGCAATATCGTTGGCGAGCGTGTGCTCGGGCTTCCAAAAGAACCCGGTATCGACACAACTAGCCCATTCAAAGAAATCAAAGTCGGGACTCAAAAATCTTAGCCACCACAAACTAGCTTTGAGAACAAGCCGAGATTGAGTCTGGTACATTCATATTTTTGGAATGGTTAACTCCACAAAAATTAGTATCTACGTGTTGTTTCTAACGTGTTCAGAAAAATCAACATGCTCACATTAGACAACAGTGGTCATCACTTTTCAGGGGTTCAAAGCATCCAACCTAAATATCTAGCTGCTTGTCAATTCGCTATTGACATAAAATCTAAACGTCGACTCTATTTCCCTAAAGACTCTGCTCAAAATTAGATTATTTATCTGTTGGAGTTTCCCAGTCTAAAAGATGTTCTTGATTCGAAGTTCAAGTTCTAATTTCTGATGACCAAACCATATTATTCATATAGGACCAACTGCGGCGATGAATAGCACTTGGACCATATCCCGCTAACGCTACAAGGTGGCGAGGAGCTGGATATCCCTTATTGTTACAAAAATCATATTGGGGATAATTATCACTGGATGCAATCATGATTCGATCTCTCGTTACTTTGGCCATCACAGATGCAGCGGCGATAGACAAAGACCTTGCATCTCCTCCAACCAAGGTTGTGCACGGAACCCAATCTACGTAGTTCCACTTACCATCTAAAAGAACTCGATCCGGCTCGATCGCTAGTAGCTCAAATGCGCGTTTAGTAGCTAGGATTTGTGCCTGCGACATCCCCAACTCATCGCATTCTCGCGCCGAGGCATGACCAACGGACCAGGTTAGCGCCCATTTATCTATGCGTTCATATAGTTTTTCACGCTGCTCAGCGCTAAGCATTTTTGAGTCACGAATACCATTCAGACGGTGATCGGAAGGTACCACGACTGCTCCTACGCTCAGAGGACCTGCCCATGCTCCTTTCCCAACTTCGTCAACGCCAACGACTACTTTTTCACCGAGAGCCCAACATTTACGCTCCTCAATTAAAGTTGGCGCAGAAACTTTCTTAACCATTAACCCAGGTTAAACTTTTAAGTCGCTACATCATGTTTTTTCTACTCAGGCACTAGGTAAAACTGTCATTGACTGGATTCACAAACGTAACTTGAGTAGCAGGATCTATATCATTTTTTGTTCCAACTGGGTTATCGAAAGTTAACAAAGCTTCCCCACGAGGACCTGATCCACGGAAAGCTGGATCAAGCCCAGGGCTCATTATCACCAAATCTTCTGAACCATTCTCAACCTCCCAAAGCAAGGCAGGCCGGTCGCCATGCCAACGTACTGCCCAGGACACTTTTCCGTTCCTAGTTGGCATACCGTGTACTTCTACTCCATGACCTATCCAGCTATCAGGCCAAACTGTTGCTAGACGTAGGAGTTTCGCTTCACTATCAAAATCATCTACGAGCATTCTCCTAATGGTCCGAACTAGCCAAGCTGAAACTCGTAAATCATGACCAGTGCCAGCAGTTCCTGTTCTTAGCTTCGGGTGAGCAAAGGTTGGCCAAGACCATGTCGGCGAAGCGTAATCTAGAACTGTTTCCAACTGTCTTAAGGCCAGTTCCGGAGCGCTGACCACATTATTGAAAGCTGCCTTCGAAGTTCGAAGCAGGTCAATTCCTAGCGATCGGTCATCTTCGATGGGGGCACCTGGCTGTTCTATTTCATTATTTTGTTGAGGGTGTTTATCTAATAACTTATTGATAATTTTGTTTAACTCAAAGGCCGCTGAATCGGCTTTGAGGAGTAGAAGAAGGGCTAAGGCTGCCTCTAAACCTCTAATTGCTTTTGCAGCATCAGGCTGGGCTATGAGCCATCGCGCTCCATCAGTAGCAAGATCCGAAAGTGCGTACATAAGTGCTTCGTCCGCAGAGAGTGCGAATGCTCGCTCCATCGCTATCAATGTTTCGGCTGTAAAGTCTTTATTCCTTAGCCTCACCGAACCCAGTTGGTTCTGTTGCTGAGCGCGACCAATTAACACGTTTTGGGCCATGGATTCGTATCCAGCTTCAGCTATCGCTATCAACGTGTCACAATCGTCTTCGGCAGATATTTCAGGGCCGAATGGAGCTGGGCTCAAATCATTACCAATACCAGCCAGCAACAGACTTTGGCGGCCAGCATCAAAAGCATCGGCAAAACGACCAGCCGGAATTACCGCTCGACAGGCGCTTACTGCGTGTTGGCCCCATCCACTCGCAACTTGCTGAGCCGAGGGCAATCGATCGATTGCCCTCTTATTGCCTAACGATTCTCGTGGGAGCACTCCCCTGAACGTAGCCCCGTGTACCAGCGGGAATACCGCTGCGGCATTCGCTCTACCTTTGAGGCACACTACTCCAGTAGAACCGGTTAGTTCATCGGACAATAATGCAGCGCAATCGGTGCCTTCTTTACCTACGACTAGCTCGCCCGGGTTCCGACTAAAGCGAACCGCTGCGACACCATCGACTGTAACTACGTCTTCGTCTAGTTCGATCGACTTGATCATTCCTCCGCCTTGAAGATCATAAGGCCTTATAGCTAAAGCAAGTGCTACTGGTCCAGTAGTTTGATTTTCAATCTCAAAGACCACAGATTCGGCTTCTACCTTTGCCATATATACGCGATGGACTACATCGCCGCCCGCAACACGCAAAGTCGTCTCAATAACAGGTGACCCATCCACTATCCGCTGCCGTGTACCCGCTTGAGTTGACGGAAACACCCATTGCTCTGAAGCACGGACCCACCAGTCCAAAGACCAAGAACCTGGCCGGGCAGCTATCAACCCTCGTCTATCAACGGCTACCCGATAGTCACTATCAAGATTACCAATCAGAGTCCATGATCTACCTACAGCATTTTTGACACCGGAAACGCTTGGATAATACGCGCCTGACTCAGGATCTCGTTGTCGAGCTAACCACCACGGCTGAACCCAATCAGGTGGAGGAATGTGAGCTTCAGTTATCTCTTGGACTCGGTTTCGTTGAGTTAAAAAACGCAAATTAGCTCATTCACAAAAATTGTTGAGGTGGGTCTTCATTTTAGTCACAAAAAATCTAGACCGGATGAAGTCACCGTAACACTATGAGTGCTTCCTTCCCTCAATAGACTCCTTAAGATGAATCAATCCGGCACGGTTTTAGATAACCCAACTGTTCCTGTTGTTCTGATACCAATAAAAGATTTTCGCAGAGCCAAACGTCGCCTTGCCCCAGAACTCACACCAGACAAACGTGAAGCTCTAGCTAAGAGAATGGCATCTCAAGTTATAAAAGCAGCGAGGCCACTTGATATTTACATTGTCTGCAATGACCATGAGGTGGCGAAATGGGCAGAATCAAATAATGTCAATGTATTATGGGTCAATCAAGAAGGCTTAAACCACTCGATATCAGGCGCTGTCAAGGAGCTCGATACTAATATCGGCCATGTTCTGATCGCTCATTCTGACTTGCCTCTCGCAAAATCATTTGCTGGTATCGGCAGGCCCAACACAGTCAGTATCGTGCCGGACCGTCATTTACTTGGAACTAATGTTTTATCTCTACCACTTGGGAGCAACTTTAATTTTAGATACGGTCAGAATTCGCTTTCAGCACATATTGATGAAACAAAGAAACACGGGTTAAATCTAGAGATTCTTCAAATTCCTGAACTGCAATGGGATGTTGATACACCAGAGGACCTCTTGACTTTCCTTAAACCAAGGACGCCATGAATATCGACTTACCTGCACCTACTTCAGCACTTGTTGTGGTCGCCCATCCAGATGACGCTGAATTTCAATGCGGTGCCACTCTTGCAAAATGGGCCAATTTAGGCACTGAAGTGAACTATTTGATCTGCACCGACGGTTCCAAGGGCACCTGGAATCCGAACTGTGATCAAAACCAATTAATCCAGGATCGTGAGAGAGAACAACGTAATGCAGCTCAATCGCTCGGGGCCACTGGGCAAATAGTTTTTTTAGGACACACAGATGGCGAACTATCGAGTGACATAGAGACAAGGAGTGAGGTCGCATTCGTCATTCGCAACATACAACCTGAAGTAATTTTGGCTCACGACCCCTGGAAGCGCTATCGACTACACCCTGACCATCGCCATGCAGGCCTCTTGGCAATCGAAGGAATTGTCGGTGCTCGCGACCCATTTTTTTTTCAAGAACACGGCCTTGAGCCACACCGCCCAGATGCCCTTCTCTTGTTTGAAGCTGACGAGCCAGATCACGCAGAAAACGTACAAGGATGGCACAAGGCTAAAGTGGACGCGCTACTTGAGCATAAGAGTCAGTTCGAGACGACACACAAAATTAATGGTGATGATGACGATGCTGCGATAGCAAAATTTTCTGCTGCTATCGCATCTGATTTGAATAAAAATGGTTCTATGTGTGACCTAGAAGCCGCAGAACTATTCAAATTAATTACAGATCTATAAGCTATGTTTCAATGCCCGTTAGTCGAATAGCTCTGCAAAAAATTTTAAGGACTGAGGCCTAAACCTCAATCCTTAAAATCATTAAAATCATTATCTACAAACTTCAGCCGTTCATTGTGTCTTTCAAAGCTTTCGCAGCTGAAAATTTAACACTTCGACTTGCAGATATTTGGATCTGCTCCCCTGTTTGGGGATTTCGTCCAGTTCGCGCTGCTCGTTCAGAAAGCGAGAATTTACCAATTCCTGGCCACGCGACGGAATCTCCACCTTGAGCAGCATTGACTACCGCCCCAAAGAAAGCTTCAATGGCAGCTTCTGCTTCGGTCTTGCTGCAGCCGGCTGCGTCTGCTACCGCACTAAGCACGTCTGACTTTGACATGTTGGCCATGCGAGTCTCCTCATAATTACGATTCGTGACTTACACGAATTCCATAAATGTAATTCGACTACTGAAACGGCCCCAGGTCAAGGATCTAAAGCATTTCTTTACGTTTTTTATTTTCTACTACATGGTCTTAAATGAGCCAACTCGCCGAGTTATTCTTCATCAACCGCGAACAGATTGAATAGAGATGCCAGAACCTGAGCTACTGGTCATTGGCCTATCAGCATT